>DATMWM010000492.1:0-2185 GCA_035562535.1 Rhodocyclaceae bacterium
TCGATGTATTCGGACCACTTCCTGATGCGCGACCCGATCGACGGGCCGCTCGGCTTCAAGCTCGAGACGCCGCCGCTGCATCCGGTGCTGTTCTCGACCACGCTGCACGGCTTCGGCGCTTTCCACGCCGAGCTGATGGGCGAGTTCGCCCAGACCCAGGCGCTGATCGCGCTGCTGCGCGACGGCTTCCATCCGGAGAGCCGGGGAGGGCGGGTCACGCTACGCGGCGACGGCTCGCCGGTGCTCGACTATCCGCTGAACGACGTGGTCTGGGAAGGTGCGCGGCGGGCCTACCTGGCCATGGCCGAGATCCAGTTCGCCGCCGGTGCGCGCCGCGTGGTCGTGGTGCACGAGCGCTGCGCCGGCTACAAGTCCCTGCAGGAGGCGCGCGACGGTATCGCCGCGCTGCAACTGAGGCCGCTACTGGCCCGCGTGGTCAGCGCCCATGTCATGGGCGGCTGCGCCATGAGCGAGGACCCGGCCAGGGGCGTGGTGGACGGCCGCGGCCGCCACCACCAGCTCGCCGGCCTCTCGGTGCTCGACGGCTCGGTGTTCCCCACCAGCATAGGCGCCAACCCGCAGCTGTCGATCTACGGCCTGGTCGCGCGCAACGCCAGCCGGCTCGCCGAGGAACTCACCGGCCGGCCGGCGCCGGTGCTTGCCTGATCCGCACCGGGTTCGGCGGGATGCGCGGGCAAGCGCACTTCATCGATTCGGTGTTTTTCCGGTATCAGCCGGTGCGTTCAGGGTTCGCAGCAGCAGCATGCGACAGACGATCAGGCCCGCCGCCGCGGCTGCCAGGTGCTTGAGGCTGTGGCCGCTGACCAGGTTGCCGTGGGCCAGCAATTCCTTGTCGAAGGTTTCCAGCAGTTTCGCGATGACGTACGCCGCGAAGACCCAGTAGATGTCCCGGCCGCGCGTATAACGTGACGGATACAGCCAGGCGATCAGCACCACGACCACCACGGCATAGACCTGCAGGACGCCGTATGGCATGACGTTGCCGGCGCCGGCCAGTTCGGTCGACCGCCAATAGAGGACGGACGCCGCCCCGACCAGCAGCATCGGGACCAGCAGGATCAGACCCGTTCTCACGCTGATGCGGTCCACGATCTGCGCCGCGATCAGCGACATGAACGCGATCGTCATGGGCAGGCGGTCCCAGAACAGCCCTTCGTTGTCCGGCGCCAGGTGATAGTAGCCGGAGCCGGCGGCGGTCAACGCCAGGCCCACGAAGAACAGCCCGTATGGCCAGCGCTCGTGATCGGACGCAAAGCGGGTGCGCGGCCGCAGCACCACGACCAGCCCCGCGAGGCCGGCCAGCAGGAAGCCGGCGTTGGTGACCACGTCCAGGAAGTTGGCGATCCCGAACAGGGTCCTGTCGTCGGCGAAGTCGTGGTATTCGGCCGGCTGCGGCATCGCCGGCAGCAGGAAGGCCGCCGCGATGCTCAGCACCGTGAAGATCACGAGGAAGTATCCGGCGCGGTTGTTCATGCGGCAGGTACCGGGCGGGAGGATGCGAACACGCGGATGATCAACGATTCCAGGACCATGACGGAGGCCTCTTCAGGAAGCCCGCCGGCGGCGACGGCAGGCCTCGCGAGTTTAGCAACAGTCCAGCCGCCCGTCCCGCCCATCGGTGCCGTGGCTGGCTGCCCTGGATGCAGCGGTCGGCGCGAATCCCGGCGCGCAGGCATGGGCCCGGCCGCCTCAGGCGCTCGCGCGCATCGCCGCGCCGAGCGCGAGCGCCACGGCGAGCAACGAGAGCACGGCGACCGGCCATTGCCGCAAGAGCGCGTCGACACGCTCCACCGCACCGCCGATCGCGACCATCGTCCTGCGAACCGGCTCCGCGACCGCGAGCGCGCCCCCGGACATCGAGGGAAGGCTGCGCGCGAGCACGAGCGCCAGCACGCCGCCGCCGGCGACGGTGAGGAGCGTCGCGCCGAGCTCCTTCGGCGAGAATGCGCTGGCGAGCAACTCCGAAGGCAGCGGGCCGACGATCGCCGCAGCCGAGAGCGCGAACGAGCACAGCGCGAGCCCGAGCGCGGCGAACTCCTGCAGCCGCGGAACGGGCTTATGCGGGACAGCGGGCTCGCTGCGGGCGCGCAGCGTCAGCGCCAGCACCAGCACCACGTAGCTCGCGGTCAGGAAACCGCCCGCCTGCAGGACCCATTCCCACCAC
>DATMWM010000493.1:0-2347 GCA_035562535.1 Rhodocyclaceae bacterium
GCCGATGGCCACGGCGCTGCCCGCGGCCACCACGCCGCCCGCCAGGATGCCGCCGGCTATCGGGACGGCCAGCCGGCGCAGTTCGCGGCCGCGGGCCACCAGCGGCACCGCCAGCGCGATCGTGGCAGGGCCGAGGAGGAAATGCACGAACTGGGCGCCTTGGAAGTAGGTGGCGTAATCCAGCGGCGTGAGCGAGACGACCGATGCGATCAGCAGCGCCGCCAGCAGCACCGGATTGAGCAGCGGATGCTCGCGCCCCCGGCCGTAGAGCGTGGTCGCCGCCACGTAGGCGGCCAGCGTCAGCGTCAACCCGACCAGGGGCGTGGGCTGGAGATAGGCCCAGATCTCGTACAGGGGCAGGTTCATCGCCCTGCCTCCTCCGGGCCGGTGCGCGCCATCAGACGGCGCGTCGTCCAGGCGGCGGCGACCAGACCGAACAGGGTGCTCAGGACAAGCGCCGTTCCCAGCGAGAACGCCTCATCGCGCAGGCGCTCCAGGTGCAGGACGACGCCCGCGGCGGCCGGTACGAAGAGCAGGGAAAGGTGACGCAGCAGCCCTTCGGCCGCCTCGGTCAGCCAGTCCGGCGCACCGCCGCGCCAGCTCAGGGCCAGGATCAGCAGTAGCAGCCCGATCACCGGACCGGGAACCGGCAGCCGGAATGCGCGGGCGAGCACCTCGCCGACCAGTTGCAGCACCAGCAGTGTGAGAACGCCCTGGACCATCGGATACTCGCATCGTGATGGCCCATAATCTATTCCCATGTTTGGTGAATGATAAGTCCCGTGAGGGGCTATTCAGCTTTTACAATTCGTAAATAATGGACAGCTTCAAGCAGATCCAGGCCTTCGTCGACACCGCCCAGCGCGGCGGCCTTTCCGCCGCCGCGCGCGCCCAGGGCGTGACGCCGGCGATCATCGGCCGGCGGCTGGATGCGCTGGAGCAGCGCCTGGGCGTGCGACTGCTGCGGCGGACCACGCGCGCCGTCACGCTGACCTTCGAGGGCAGCGCCTTCCTCGAGGACTGCCAGCGCATCCTTGCCGAACTGGCGAACGCCGAGGCGTCGGTCAGCCTGGGCGGGGTGAAGGCCAGCGGCCATATCAAGGTGTCCGCCCCGGCCGGCTTCGGTCGCCGCCACGTGGCGGCGCTGGCGCGCCGCTTCCTCGAGGCGCACCCGGAAGTGACGCTGGCCCTGGATCTGTCGGACCGCATCGTCGACCTGGCGAACGAAGGCGTGGACTGCGCGGTGCGCCTGGGCGAACTGGCCGACTCGTCGCTGGTGAGCATCAAGCTCGCCGACATGCGCCGCGCGGTGGTGGCCAGCCCCGCGTACCTGGCGCGCCGCGGCACGCCGCGCACGCTCGCCGACCTGGCGCGGCACGACTGCCTGAGCCTGGGTTCCACCGGCGGCCAGGCGCGCGGCTGGAGCTTCGTCGACGATGGCCGGCCGGTGACCGTGAAGGTCTCCGGGGCGCTGGAATGCAACGACGGCGCGGTGCTGCACGACTGGGCTCTGGCCGGCCTGGGGCTCGCGTGGCGCTCGATGTGGGAGGTGGGCGAGGACCTGGCGCGCGGCGCGCTGGTCTCGGTGCTGGAGGAATTCGCCGCGCCGCCGGTGGGCATCTACGCGGTCTTCCCGCAGCGCAAACAGTTGCCGCTGCGCGTGCGCCTGTTCATCGACCTGCTCAAGCACACTTACGGCAGTCCGGCGTACTGGAGTCCCGGGGCGGGCTGAGCGGGGCCGCCGCAGGCGGCTGCTCATAGAAAAACGGGCGCGACCCGAAGATCGCGCCCGTCGAAGGTCTGCCCCGGCGGCTCGCGCCGCCGGTGTTACGACTGCTTACTGCACCCGCAGGATGCCCCAGGCGCCGCCACCGAAGCCGGCGGCTGCCGTGTCGCGCATCAGGTAGTCACCCGGCACCGCATCCGCGCCACCCGCGCCGTTGTACGGCTTGATGACGTAGTGGGCGGAGCCGATGATGCTCTCCTGCGCGCCGAACGCCATCTCCATCGGGTTGGTGCCGATGATGACGGAGCCGACGTTGCCCACATTGGCGTTGTTCGGGAAGCCTGCGGCGTTGCGCTGAGCGGACAGGAACGGATCCCGCGGCCACACGTGTCCGTGCAGCGTGAAGGTCGTCGCCCGGTTGCTCGAGTTGCCGGCGGTCAGCTCAACGCGGAACTGCTGTCCCGGCGTCGCATTGAACACCGGCACCTTCGGATCGCACCGCGGATCCGCCGGGGTGGCACTGCAATTGACCTCGGCGACTCCGGCTGTGATCGTATTGCTGAAGATGCTTCCGGCATTGGCCACGGCACCGAAGCAGGTCGGCGTCGCTGGATCGAAGTC
>DATMWM010000494.1:0-11171 GCA_035562535.1 Rhodocyclaceae bacterium
CGTCGGCGACCACGCCGCTGCCTTCGCGCTCGTCGCCGAGGTAGGCGGCGGTGCGCGCATCCGGCAGGGCCTTCATGCGGATGCGCACCACCGCGGAGACCACGTTCTCCGCCTGGCTGTCGCCCGGCTCCGCCTGAGCCATGGCGGGGGTGGGCAGGAGCGCGACCAGGAGAACCGCGCAGGTTGCGCGCATGCTTGCTGCCAGGCGCTCGATCATGGCATCCCCCTTCGTCGGTTCACCTGAACCGATTCTGGACCGGACGCGCCGGGAATTCCAGCCTTCCCGCGTCCGGGCAACGCGTCCTGGAACGATGTCCCTCGCGGCGGGTCAACGGGTTGTCGCGGTACGAAACGGCAAGCCCGAAAAACCACAGGACAGCGGAGGCGACCATGTACGACATCAACAAGTCGATCAGCCATGCGCATCTGGACAGGATCGACCCGGAAGGCAACCTGTTCGATCTGGACCGCTGGTCGCCGCACGTGGCGCAGCGCCATGCGGCCGGAATGGGCCTGGAACTCACCGACGAGCACTGGGCGGTGATCTACTGCCTGCGCAACCGCTACCGCGAGAAAGGCAGCGCACGCAGCGCGCGCGAACTCATGCGCGAACTCGAACAGGCGTTCGCAGAGGATGGCGGCCGCCGCTATCTGTACGGGCTTTTCCCGCGCGGCCCGATCCTGCAGGCCAGCCGGATCGCCGGCGTGCCGGTGCCGCCCGGCACGCTCGACCTCTCGTTCGGCAGCGTGCACTGACGACGGGTCCGGCGGCGGGAAATTCCGGCGCCGAAAACGCAAACGCCGCGGCGGGAGCCCGTGCTCCCCCGCGGCGCGTCGCGAAGGTCCTGCTGGACTAGCCCCGGTGGGCGAGCATCTCCCCGACCTGGGCGAAGCTGCGCGCGATCTCGGTGGTCTCGATGCCCTGTCCGAGCTGCTTCTCGAGCTGGGAGCAGGAGAACAGGCCGCGGATCGTCTGTCCGCCCTGCTCGTCAGAGTCCACGACCAGTGCGTGGCGGCGCCCGACCGCCTTGAGCGTCGTCACGACGTGGCCGACCCGGGCGAACTGCACGTCGTCCATGTCGAGCACCTCGAGCCGCTCGCGCGGCGTCATCACATCGGAGACCAGGATCTCGGCGCGGCGGATGCGGCGGTCCTGGATGATGCGCAGCGGCTTCTCGCCCTCGACGTCGGTGGAGGTGATCAGCCCGACGACGCTGTTGCGGTTGTCGACCACCAGCAGCAGGCGCACGCCGTTGGCTATCATTTTGTCATAGGCGCGCTCCATCGTCGCCGTGCCGTGGATGGTCAGGGCGCGCACCTTGCGGAAATCGGTCATCACCGCCGTGGCCGGGTCGTCGAGCGTCACCGGGCGGTTCTCGCCGACGGCCGGTTTGTGAAAATCCACGCCCGCGCGCAGTCCCGACGCGGGCAGGGCAGAATAGGTCCTGGACATCTCCACTCCTCCTGTTATTGGCAGCGCCGGCGCCCATGGGACCGGCAGGCTTGCCCGGTTGCCGGGCGTGCTTGGAATATAGCCGCCCGCAGACGCCCGTCTAGCGAATGTTTTGAGCGATCGATAAAACCCTCCTATCAACGAGGTTCAGTTTGTGCGCCGCACGCCGCCCGGAAACCCGCGCCGCGCAACGGTCTTCCCGACCGCTTCTGCTGCACCGCAATGCCGGTCGCGCCTCAATCGCATTTATCCATGAGCGGATTGGCCGGCTTGATCCCGCGGGCAACGTGCCCGACCGCGTGACTTTCGCATAAGGACAGACGCTCTCGCCCATGCTCTGAACGGCACACATTGAGCGGCGGACTTCCGCCGCGCCGGGCGCGCGGGTATGCTGTGCGCCGCCAATCCCCCCACCCCGCCATGCCGCTCTCGGAACAGGACCAGAACATCGTGCGCAGCCGTGCGGCCGCGTTCGAGGCGCGCACCGGCGCCCAGGTCCTGGCCGTGGTGGCAGAGCGCTGCGACGCCTATCCGGAACTGCCCTGGAAAGCCTTCGCCCTGTGTGCGGCGATCGGCGCGCTTGCCCTGTTCGTCCAGATCGCGGCAGGCGGCGCGGCGAATCCGCTCGCGGCGCCGGCGGTGCCGCTCGGCGCGGGCGCCGCAGGCGCGCTCGCGGCCGGATTCGTGCCGTCCTGGGCCCGGCTGTTCCTCGACCGGCGGCGGCGCGAAGCCGAGGCGCTGCAGCATGCCCAGGCGCTCTTCCTGCGCAACGAACTGTTCGCCACGCGCGAGCGCGTCGGCATCCTGCTGCTGGTCAGCCTGTTCGAGCGTCAGGTGGTGATCCTGCCCGACACCGGCGTGGCGGAGCGCATCGGCCAGGGCGAACTGGAAAGGATCATCGCGAGCATGGGCGGGCCGCTGGCCGCCGGCCGTACGGCAGAAGCGCTCGTCGTCGGCCTGGATGCGATCGAGTCGCTGCTGCTGGCCAAGGGGTTCCGCGCCGGTCCCGGGGGCGGAGAAATCGCCGGGGAACTGCTGATGGACCGGGGACCGTAGGCTCGTGCGCGCCCTCCTTGCGCTTTCCCGATTCAACCCGCTGGCCGGCTTGGCGGTCGCAATGCTGCTCGCCGCGCTGTCGCCGGCGTTCGCGGCGCAAGTGCCCTACCTCACCGGCCGGGTGGTGGACAACGCCGAGATCCTCGGCCCCGAAGCCCGCAAGGCGATCCAGGCGCGGCTGGAGGAGCACGAGCGCAGGACGACCGACCAGATCGTGGTCCTGACCCTGCCGAGCCTGGAAGGCGAGAGCATCGAGGCCTACGCCAGCGAGACCTTCAACACCTGGAAGCTCGGCCGGAAGGGCAAGGACAACGGCGTGCTGCTGCTGGTCGTTCCGCCGGAGCGGCGCATGCGCATCGAGGTGGGCTACGGGCTCGAGGGCAGCCTGACCGACGCGGCCACCAGCCGGATCATCCGCAACGTGCTGGCGCCGCAATTCCGCAGCGGCGACTTCGACGCCGGCATCGCGCAGGGCGTCGAGGCGATCATCGGCGTGCTCGGCGGCGGCGAAGCGCCCGCCGACGCCGCCACCGCCGACACCGCGCCGGCGGAAGGCGGCGGCAACGGCAGCGCCAGCGACAATTTCTTCGAGGGCCCGGACCTGCCGCTGACCGAGCGCATCCTGATCGGCGCCTTCGTCTTCGGCATCATCGGGCTGTTCACGATCATCGGCGTGCTGACGCCGGGAATGGGCTGGTTCCTCTACCTCTTCCTCATCCCGTTCTGGGCGATGTTCCCGATCATCGTCGTCGGCACGAAAGGCGCGCTGATCCTGCTGGGCACCTACGTGATCGGCTACCCGATCGCCAAGATCGTCGTCTCGCGCCTGCCCTGGTACAAGAAAGCCCGATCGGACCTGAAGACCAAGGGCTCGGCGCGGGTCGGCGGATTCATGGTCTCGGGCGGCGGTTCGTCCTGGTCCTCCGGCGGCAGCAGTTCGGGCGGAAGCTCGGGCGGATTCTCCGGCGGCGGCGGCAGTTCGGGCGGCGGCGGCGCCTCGGGAAGCTGGTAGCCGGCCGCGCCGGCGTGGCCGGCCGCCCGCTGTGTCAGAATTGCCCGCCACAGGTGCAACCCCACTGGAGCATCACCATGCGATTCGACCACGGGCGCGAGAGCGACAACGTCGAGGACCGGCGCGGAGAGTCGCCGGGTATCCACATCGGCGGACGCGGAATCGGCATCGGCACCATCGTGC
Source organism: Rhodocyclaceae bacterium (assembly GCA_035562535.1). Lineage (GTDB taxonomy): Bacteria > Pseudomonadota > Gammaproteobacteria > Burkholderiales > Rhodocyclaceae > DATMWM01. The sequence goes on from DATMWM010000494.1 coordinate 3,705, forward strand.
TGGCGCTGGTGGCGTGGTACTTCGGCATCGACCCCTCGGTCGTGCTCCAGCAGGCGGGCGCACCCTCGCCCGCCCCGCAGGTGCAGGTCGGCCCGGCGCCGAAACCGCCGGCCGAGGACGAGATGGCCCGCTTCGTCTCCATGGTGCTGGCGGACACCGAGGACACCTGGACCGAGATCTTCCGGCAGGCGGGCAAGCGGTACGAACACCCGAAGCTGGTGCTCTATTCCGGCGCGATCGGCTCCGCCTGCGGGCTGGGGCAGGCCGCGATGGGGCCGTTCTACTGCCCGGCCGACCAGAAGGTCTACATCGACCTCGCCTTCTATGGCGACCTGAAGGACCGCTTCCGCGCGCCCGGCGATTTCGCCCAGGCCTATGTCATCGCCCACGAGGTCGGCCACCACGTGCAGAACCTGCTCGGCATCTCGGACAAGGTGCATAGGGCGATGGAGCGCGCCGGCGAGGCCCAGGCGAACGAACTCTCGGTCAGGATGGAACTGCAGGCGGACTGCTTCGCCGGCGTCTGGGCGCACCACGCCGACCGCGCGCGCCAGGTGCTGGAACAGGGCGACATCGAGGAGGGGCTGAACGCCGCCTCGGCGATCGGCGACGACAGGCTGCAGAAGCAGGCCCGCGGCACGGTCAGCCCGGATTCCTTCACCCACGGCAGTTCGGCCCAGCGGGTGCGCTGGTTCAGGCGCGGCATCGAGTCGGGCGACATCAACCAGTGCAACACCTTCAAGGCGAAACAGCTGTAGCCTCGGCCGGCGCGGCGGCGCGCCGCGCCCGGGTGCTCATCCTCGGCGCGGCGGGGCGCGACTTCCACAATTTCAACGTCGTCTATCGCGACGACCCGGCCGTCGAGGTGGTGGCCTTCACCGCCACCCAGATCGAGGGCATCGCCGGCCGCCGCTATCCGGCCGCCCTGGCCGGTCCGTTCTATCCGGACGGCATCGCGATCGCCGACGAGGCGGAGCTGGAAGCGCTGTGCCGCGACCTGGCGGTGGACCAGGCGGTCTTCGCCTACAGCGACGTCCCCCATGCGCATGTCCTGCACGTCGCCTCGCGGGTGATGGCGGCCGGGGCGGACTTCGTCCTGCTCGGGCCGAGGCGCACCATGCTGCCGTCCCGGCTGCCGGTGATCGCGGTCTCGGCGGTGCGCACCGGCTGCGGCAAGTCGCAGACCGCGCGCTACCTTTCGCGTCTGCTGCGCGGCCGCGGCCTGCGCGTGGCGGTGATTCGCCACCCGATGCCCTACGGCGACCTGGAGCGCGCGGCGGTCCAGCGCTTCGCCAGCCGGGCCGACCTGGACGAGGCGAACTGCACCGTCGAGGAGCGCGAGGAGTACGAGCCCCATCTGGCGGCCGGCAACACGGTGTTCGCCGGGGTCGACTACCGGCGGGTCCTCGACGCCGCCGAAGCCGAAGCCGACATCATTCTCTGGGACGGCGGCAACAACGACTTCCCCTTCGTCCGGCCGGACCTGCATGTCGTGCTCGCGGATCCGCTGCGTCCCGGCCACGAGACCAGCCACCATCCGGGCGAGGCGGTGCTGCGCATGGCCGACGTCGTGGTGATCGCCAAGACCGACGCGGCCGCGGCCGCCGACGTGCAGCGCGTGGCCGATGCCTGCAGGCGCATCAATCCGCGGGCGCCGGTGCTGCGCGCCGCCTCGCCGATCCGCCTGGACGATGCGCGGGCCGTGCGCGGCCGCCGTGTCCTGGTGGTCGAGGACGGGCCGAGCACCACCCACGGCGGCATGCCGTACGGCGCCGGCTACGTGGCAGCGGTCAGGGCTGGCGCGGAACGGATCGTGGATCCGCGCCCCTATGCCGCGCCGCAGATCGCCGCCGCCTATGCGCGCTATCCGCATCTCGGCCCGGTGCTGCCGGCGCTCGGCTACTCGCCCGCCCAAGTCGAGGCGCTGCGGGCCACGATCGCCGCAGTCCCGGCCGACGTGGTGGTTTCTGGAACGCCGATCGACCTGGCCGCCCTGATCCGGCCGGACAAGCCGGTGATCCGGGCGCGCTACGAGTACGCGGAGGCGGAAACGCCGGGCCTGGCCGGCGAGATCGAAAAGTTCCTGGAACGGCTGAACGCTTCGGGGCGCGCATGAACTGCTCAGAGTGCGCGCGCCACCCGCAGCGTATCGCCCTCCCCCTCGACGTGATGCACGGTGAAGCCGAGTTGCCGCGCGAACTTGAGCATCTTGTGGTTGGCTGCCAGGACGAAGCCCTCCATGGTCCTGAACCCGCGCTCGCGCGCCGCGTCCATCAGCGAGAGCATGAGCAGGCCGGCCACCCCGGTGCGCTGCCAGTCGTCGTCGATCACCACGGCGAACTCGCAGGTATCGCCCGTGGCTGCGGCCGCATAGCGCGCCACGCCGATCTCCAGCGGCCCGCCCTCGCGCTCCACGAGTGCGACGAAGGCCATGTGGCGGTCGTAGTCGATCTCCGTGAAGTACTTGAGCTTGCGCGGGGAGAGTTCGCGCACCTCGGACATGAAGCGGTAGTAGCGCGAATCCTCGGAGAGGCGGCGAACGAAGGCCTGCTCCAGGGACTTGTCGTCGGCGCGAATCGGCCGGATGATTACCGGCGTGCCGTCGAACAGGAAGCGCCGCCGCACCAGATGCTCGGGATAGTCGGCCATGTCGCGTGTGGTATCGAGGTAGATGTGGCGCCGGCTCCAATCTTAACCCGGCGGCCACCCCGGCCCGCCGGACGGTTTGCCCCAGATCAACGTCGCCGGCCGGATTACATGGTTTTCTAGGATTTTCACGTTGCGCAGCAGGAGGTGTCCATGCTTACGATCCAGGATTGCATCGAGCTTTCCGAACTCACCGAGGACGAGATCCTCGCCATCGCCGAACACGAGCACATTCCGGAGATGGCCGCCGTCGAGATGGGCAACTACCTGGTCCAGACGGCCGAAGGCGAGAAGCGCATCAAGCGCATGATCCTCGAAGACATCGAGCACGCCCGCAGCCACGGCAACCTGCGCCACGCGGCGACGCTGAAACTCGCGTTGCGCCATTTCCTGAACGAACACGCCGGCGCCAGGTAGCGGCCCGCGCGACGCCGGCCCGGTCGGACCGAACGCACGCCTGCCGATGCCGGTCACCCGCGCGGACCTCGAACAGAACCGCGCCAGGAAGGCGCTGGCCCGCTCTTCCCTGGCGCCGGAACTGCTGTCCGACGAGGACCTGGAAGCCTCGCTGCGGCGCACCCTGTGGCGGCACACGCCCGGGGCCGACCTCTGGCTGTTCGGCTACGGCTCGCTGGTCTGGAACCCCTCGGTGCGCTTCCTGGAGCGCGGGCCGGCCATGCTGCACGGCTACCACCGCCGCTTCTGCCTGTGGTCGCGCATCAACCGCGGAACGCCGGAGCGGCCCGGACTCGCGCTCGGACTGGATTCCGGCGGCTGCTGCCGGGGCGTGGTGTTCCGCATCCCGGGCGCCGAAGTGGAAGCCGAACTGCGCATCCTCTGGCGGCGCGAGATGCTGATGGGATCCTACCTGCCGCGCTGGGTCACCGTGCGGCGCGGCGGCCAGCGCCTGACCGCGCTGACCTTCGTCATCAACCGGGCCGCCTCGGGCTATGCCGGCCGGCTGGGCGAGAACGAGGTCGCGGCCACCCTGGCGGACGCCGAAGGCCTCTACGGCACCGGCGCGGAGTACCTGCTGCGCACCGTGGAGGGGCTGAACCACTGCGGCATCCCGGACCGCCGCCTTGAAAGGCTGCGGAATCTGGTGCTGGCGCGCCTGGGCCCGCCCTGAGGACCGGCGTTGCATCGGGGGCCGGTTTCCGCCATCCCTTCCGCCCCCGGTCACCGATTGGAGAGGAAACGATGCATGTCACGCTGGTGCACGTCCACGTCAAACCCGAACGTGTGGAGGAATTCGTCGCCGCCACCCGCGCCAATCACGACGCCTCGGTGCGCGAGCCGGGCAACCGGCGCTTCGACGTCCTGCAGTCGACCGAGGACCCGTCGCGCTTCGTGCTCTACGAGGCCTACGCAAGCGCGGAGGATGCCGCAGCCCACAAGGGCACGGCCCATTACGCCGCCTGGCGCGACCGGGTTGCGGACATGATGGCCGAGCCGCGCAAGGGCGTGCCCTACGCCGGCCTGCTGCCGGTCGACCGATGATCGCGCCGTTCGCCATCGCCCGGCTGCCGCGGATCGAGTTCGGACCGGGCAGCCTCGCGCGCCTGCCGCAGATCGCCGCGCGCTACGGCAGGCGCCTGCTGCTGCTGACCGGGGCGCGCTCCTTCGACGCATCCGGGGAGGGTCAGCGGCTCCTGGCGGCGCTCGCGGCCCAGGGTCTGTCCTGGGAGGTCGAGCGCGTCGCCGGGGAGCCCTCGCCCCGGCTGGTGGACGAGATCGTGGCCAGGCGGCGCGGCTCGGGATTCGAACTGGTGGTCGGCATCGGCGGCGGCAGCGTGCTGGACGCGGCCAAGGCGGTGGCGGGGCTGCTCAAGCCCGGGAACTCCGTGCTCGACCACCTGGAAGGCGTCGGACCCGAGGCGCCCTACCGCGGCCCGGCCACGCCGTTCATCGCGGTGCCGACCACGGCCGGGACCGGGTCCGAGGCCACCAAGAACGCGGTACTCTCGACCCATGGCGAGGCGGGGTACAAGAAGTCGTTCCGCGACGATCGCCTGGTGCCCGAATATGCCATCGTCGATCCCGACCTGCTGGCGTCCTGCCCGCCGCCGCTGATCGCCGCCAACGGCATGGACGCCTTCACCCAGCTGCTCGAATCCTACGTCTCGACGCGCGCCAACCCGTTCACCGACGCGCTCGCCCTGTCCGGCATGGAGGCGGCGCGCGACGGGCTGCTCGCCTGGTATGAAGGCGGCGAGGGCGCCGAGGCCGGCAGGCAGAAGATGGCCTACGCCGCCCTGCTCTCCGGCATCTGCCTGGCGCAGACCGGGCTCGGCTCGGTGCACGGCCTGGCCGCGCCGCTGGGCGCGTTCTTCCCGATCCCCCACGGCGTGGTCTGCGGCACGCTGGTCGAGGCCGCCACCCGGGTCAATATCGAGGTCATGCAGGCACGGGACCCGGACAACCCGGCGCTGGACAGGTACGCCCGGGTCGGCAGGCTGTTCCGCGGCCGCAGCCACGTCGACGACGTTGGCGCGCGGGTGTTCCTGCTGCATACGCTGGCGGAGTGGACCCGGTGCATGGCGCTGCCCCGGCTGTCGACCTTCGGCGTGGGCGCGGGCGACCTGCCGCAGGTGGTGGCCGGCTGCCGCGGCTCCAGCATGAAGACCAACCCGGTGGTGCTCAGCGACCAGGAAGTGGCGCGCGTGCTCGAAGCGCGGCTCTGACCGGCCTGGACGCCAACGCCCGCCGCACAACCAAAAGAAGGCGCCGGAGGAGAACGACCGATGTCCCAGCTGCTCACCGTCTCGCGCGCCGCGCGCCTGGTCGGCGTCGCCCGCGGGATCCTGCAGGCCAGGATCCAGGGCGGCGAGCTGAATGCCCACGACGGCATGGTTTCGGCGGACGACTTGCTGCGGCTTTATCCCGAAGTGCGGCTGGAGGAGGCGGGCGCGTTCGAACGCGTCACCCGGATCAAGGAGGAGTCCTTCGGCCGCCGGGTGCTGGAGCGCATGCTGCCCAGCCAGGACATGCTCGCCCAGCGGCTGTTCGAGCAAGGTCGGGAACTTGCCGACGTGCGGGCGCATCTGCAGCAATACCACACGCTGGTCGTCCGGCTCGAGGAGAAGGTGCGCGCCCTGGCGCATGCGGCCGCCGGCGAGGCACGGGACATTCTGTCGCTGCTGCAGGCCTACCTCCAGTCCGAACTGCAGGGCGTCCTCGGCAGCAGCGAGCAAGCAAACGCGCTTTCGGTCATGGATGATATTCTCCGGGTCATGTCGGCCCACGTCGTCGTGCATCCCAGCGGTCACGATTTCTTCGTCGACGGCGCGGACACCGTCCTGGACGCGGCCCTGCGCGCCGGCCTGTCGCTCAACTACGGCTGCTCGAGCGGCAACTGCGGTCTGTGCAAGGCGCGGGTCGTCTCCGGCCAGGTGCAGCGGGTGCGCCACCACGACTACGTCCTGTCGGAAGCCGAGAAGCTCCAGGGCTACACACTGCTTTGCTCCAACACCGCGGTCGGCGACCTGGTCATCGAAGCGCTGGAGGCATCCGATCCCGCGGACATTCCGCGCCAGCAGATCGTCGCCAGGGTCAAGGCGATCAAGCGCCTGTCCGAAGACGTCGTCATGCTCCACCTGCAGATGCCGCGCAGCAACCGCCTGCGCTTCCTGGCCGGGCAGAGCGTGACGCTGACCACGCTCGGGGCCGAGGCGATCCAGCTGCCGGTCGCAAGCTGCCCCTGCGACGACCGCAACCTGCAGTTCCATGTCCGGCGCGACCCGAACCACGGCTTCGCGCAGAAGGTGTTTTCCGGCCTGGAGCAGGGCGACACGGTGACGGTCTGGGGTCCCTGGGGAGAGTTCGTGCTCAGGCCGGGGTCGGCCCGGCCGATCGTGTTCGTGGCCTGCGACACCGGCTTCGCGCCGGTCAAGAGCCTGATCGAGCACGCCATGGCGCTGGAGACGGCGGAGAAGGTCCACCTCTATTGGTTGGCCACGCGCCCCGGCGGCCACTACCTGTCCAACCTCTGCCGATCTTGGGCGAGCGCCCTCGACTATTTCAGCTACACCGCCATCGGAGGTTCGGCCGGCGAGGGGGACGTCGTCCGCGGTGCCTCCGACATCGTGCGTCATATCGACGCAGATCACCCGGACCTGCGCCGGTTCGATGTATTCCTGGCCGGCCCCGTACCCTTCGCGGACACGGTGAGCGCCCTGCTCGCGCAGCGGCGATTCCCGCCGGAGCAGCTGATGGTCGCCGCGGTCTAGTGGTCTGCTTCGTAAATCAAGGAACTGGATGAAAACGATGGATTGTGGTCTGGGGCAAGGCGCGAACCGCAGCAATAGTTGTGACTATTGCGAGGATGAGCAACGCCGCCACGGGCCGCAAGACGCGTTTTCATGTTCCGGCATTTGCGAAGCAGACCACTAACGCCCGCGGGCACGCCGTCCCGGACGCGCGGCGACGTGCCCGACATCGAACGCTCAAGCGCTGGCGCCGATCACCCGTAACTAGCCGAATGGACCTCAAGCGCGTCTATCACAAGACCCAGCAAGGGGAAGAGTCCCTGAAGGAGCGGGCCCTGCTGCCGGACACCCGCCTGCGCGCCGTGCTCATCCTGGTCGACGGCCAGCATACCGGCGAACAGATCGCCCGCCAGTTGGGCAAGCGGTTCCGTCCGCGCAGCACCCTGGCCGAACTGGAAAGGCTCGGTCTGATCGAGGCGGCCGCGCGCCAGGCCGGCCGGACCGAGGCGAGCCCGGCGAAGCCGCCCGCGCCGGTTGAAGCCGGGGCACCGGACGACGCCCCTCCGGCGGAGGCCTCCGCCGCGAGCGGCGAAGCACCCGAGCCAGCGCCGGA
>DATMWM010000495.1:0-6427 GCA_035562535.1 Rhodocyclaceae bacterium
ACCGCGATGAAGCCGAACAGGCGCTCGCCCTGCTCGCTGCGGAACAGATCGGCGACGAAGCCCCAGAACACGGTCACCACGAACAGCGCGAACACGCTCGTCCAGACGTAGAACACCCGGTCGATCCACGGCCGGGCGGACTCCGGCAGCAGGGTGAGCGCGGCGAAGAAGGCGACCAGGTTCGCCGCGAAGAAGCGGTTGGCGAGCGGCACGAACACCGCGCGCGACAGGCGCGCCACGGCCGCGGAATAGAGCGGCACCGCGAGCAGCATGACCAGGAACACGGCGGTCCACAGCAGCTGCAGGTTGCCGCGGTCGGCCGCGCTGATCTCGTCGCGCACCGGGCGCAGGATGTAGTAGGCGAACAGGATGCAGAAGCCGTAGGCGGTGGCGAGCAGCATCGGCGCCGCCTCGCCTTCGCGGACCGGCACCACCCGTCGCAGGATCGCCGCGAGCACCTAGTGTTCTGCTTCGCAGATGCCGGAACATGAAAACGCGTCTTGCGGCCCGTGGCGGCGTTGCTCACCCTCGCAATAGTCACAACTATTGCTGCGGTTCGCGCCTTGCCACAGACCACAATCCATCGTTTTCATCCGGTTCCTCGATTTACCAAGCAGACCACTAGCCGTCCACGATGGCGTCGAAGTACTGCTCGATGGTGCGCCGCATCGCGGCGTCCGGCAGCCGCCCGCGCGCGGCGCCCAGGTTGTCCTGGATGTGCTCGACGCGCGTCGTGCCCGGGATGGCACAGGTCACCGCGGGATGGGAGACGACGTACTTCAGGAACACCTGCGCCCAGCTGGCGCAGTCGATCTCCGCCGCCCAGGGCGGCAGCGGCCGGCCGCCCACCGCGCGGAATTGCGCGCCGCGGCCGAACGGCAGGTTCACCAGCACCGCCATGCCACGCTCGGCGGCCAGCGGCAGCAGGCGCTCGCCGGCCCCGCGGTTGCCGACCGCGTAGTCGACCTGCACGAAGTCGAGCCGCTCGCGGCGCATGATCGCCTCCATCTCCGCGTACTGGCCGTCGCTCGAACTGGTGATGCCGACATAGCGGATGCGCCCGGCCGCCTTGAGCTCGCGCAGCGTGCCGAACAGCGTGTCGGCGCCGCGCAGGTTGTGCAGCTGGAGCAGATCGAGCCGCGCCACCCCGAGCGACTCGAACGATGCGTCCATGCGCGGGCGGGCCTCGGCGACCGTGTCGCGGTCCACCTTGGTCGCGAGGAAGAGCTTCTCGCGGATGGCGGTCTCGCGCAGGATGCCGCCGATGACGCGCTCCGAATCGGCGTAGCCGGGCGCGGTGTCGACCACGCCGCCGCCCAGACTGGCGAAGGCAACGAGCGTGTCGCGCAGGCGCGCCGTGTACGCCGGGTCGCCCGAGCGGTAGCGGTTGGTGCCCACGCCGATCACCGGCAGGCGCTCGCCGCTCGACGGGATCGGCTTGGTGAGCGGGTCGGTCTGCGCACGCGCCCTGGCCGGCAGGCCGAGCGCCGCCGCGCCGGCGGCCGCGCCGAGCCTGAAAAGCGCCCTGCGGGTGAATGCCATCGTCGGTCTCCCGTGGATCCGGACTCACAGCATAGCCGATCGGTCCGCTCGGTGAGCCAGCACCGGTGCTCCGACGGTGGGATACAGGCTGCGCCCTATCCCGCCCTGCGCGCCCGCCTGTCCTTCGACGGTGGAATACGGCGCTGACGCGCCTATTCCACCCTACGCGCCCTCGCGCGTCTCCCGTAGTCCCGTAGGGTGGAATAGCGCCGAAGGCGCGTATTCCACCGCCGTGCCGCCCTACGCGTCCTCGGTCTTGCCGAGCGCGGAGACCGACAGCCGGCGCAGCATCGGCCGGCGCTTGGCGGTGTGCGCGCCCATGCGTTCGAGCACGCCGTTCAGGAAGGCCACCGTGTCGAGGATGTACGGCCCCTTGTTCAGCATGACGCATTCGGCGCGCACGCTCATCGCCGCGTCCGAGACCTCGGCGCGCGAGGGCATGCCGCTGTTGGCCATGCTCTCCAGCACCTGGGTCGCCCAGATCACCGGCACGTGCGCGGCTTCGGCCAGCCACAGGATCTCTTCCTGCAGTTCGGCGAGGCGCTCGAAGCCGACTTCGACCGCGAGGTCGCCGCGGGCCACCATGACGCCGACTGGCGGGTTGCGCATCGCCGCCAGCAGCAGCCGCGGCAGGTTGTCGAAGGCCTGGCGGGTCTCGATCTTGAGCACCGTGCCGACGTGGCCGGCGTTCAACTGGCGCAACTGCTCCTGCAGCGCCAGCACGTCCTTCGGCCGGCGCACGAACGACAGCCCGACGATGTCGACGTGCGGCGCCATCGCCGCGAGGTCCGAGCGGTCGTCCGCGGTGAGCGCCGGCACCGGCAGCTCGCTGTCCGGCAGGTTGATGCCCTTCTCGGGACGCAGCTTCGCCCCCCGGCCGCGCGGCTGGGTGATCTCGACCCTGATCGCCTTGTCCGAGGCCGCGCGCACGACGCCGCCGATCTTGCCGTCGTCGAACCACACCCGCTCGCCCGGGCGGACCGCGCCGAAGGCCTCGGCCAGGCTGCACGGTATGCGCGCCGGCCGGGTGACCCGCCCCCCGGCACCGATCCGGGCCGGCTCGCCGAACGTGCCCGGCGGCGTGAGGTCGAGCAAGTCACCCGCCCGCAGGACCAGCGGCAGCACCACTTCCGGCAGGGGTCCGACCCGCCCGCGGGCGAGGACGCGGTCGTCGCGTTCCAGCCGGCAGCGGGCATCCTCTTCCAGGTAGGTGCGCTGCTCGCCCACTGCCGCGAAGCCCTCGCCTTCGCGCTCGCCCAGCGTCAGGCAGCGATAGTCCCCGCGGCAGTCCTGCAGCATCAGCCGGTCGCCCGGCGCGGCCTTGGCGAGCAGGCTGGCGTCGACCGGAAGGATGGCGGCGCCGGCCGCGGTCTCCTCGCCGCGCGGGACGACGAGCAGCCTGGCCGGCTCGCTCACCCGGCCGCGCAGGTCGCGCTTCGGACCGAAGGACAGCAGCCGCCCGGCCGGCTTCAGCGGCCCGGTGCGCAGTTTCGGCCCGGCGAGATCCGCGTAGACCTTGCACGGGCGGCCGCTCTGCGCCTGCGCGCGGCGCAGGTTGTCGATCATGCGCAGCCAGGCTTCCGGTCCGTCGTGGGCGCAGTTGATGCGCATGACATCCATGCCGGCGGCGAGCAGGCCCGCGATCAGGCCCGGGTCGTCGGCCGCCGCCGAAGGCATGGTCACCATGATCCGCGTGGAACGCTTGCCGGCCGGCGTGCCCAGCAGTTCGCGCGTGTGCTCGGCGAGCCGCATCGCGCCGCTGGCCGCATCCACCGGCGCCTGCCGCGGCGGTTCGGGTTCGCCGTTCCCGGCCAGGCCCGCCAGCGCCGCCAGCACCGCTTCGAGGTTGGCGAGCGCATAGGACTCGCAGCGACCCAGCCGGCTCAGGCCGAGCAGCCCCAGTTCCTTCTGCGTCTGGCGCAGGTCGACCTGGCGCAGGCCCAGGTAATGCAGCAGGTTGCGCGCGCTGTCGCGAAACGAAGGATGCGCCGCATCGACCTCGCGCGCGTGCGCCGCCTCGACGCCGAGGGCGCGTTCGTGCAGCGCGCGCAGCGCCGGGATCAGGCGCACGGCCAGGGGATCGCTAGGACGGTTCATGCCCGGCGGCGGGAGGTGCCGAGGGTTAGACAGGCGCCGACGATAGCACGGCCGCTGCGCGCCAGTGTTTCAGTTCCGTGACGCATCCGGGCCTATCGTAACCCCGCCGCAATCCGCGGGTAACGCGGGCGAAACGCCGAATTCGTAGAGTGCGCCCGACCACACACCGGAGACGGGAGAGAAGAACATGCTTCGCACCGACACACTGCAATCCCCGCAGCGCCGGCACCGCGTCACCGTCGCGCTGGCGCGAACGGGCGACGATATCCTCGCGGCGCAGCGCCTGCGCTATCGCGTGTTCGCCGAGGAGATGGGCGCCCGCCTGCAGTGCCGCGTGCCCGGCGTCGACCGGGACATGTACGACGCGCACTGCGAGCACCTGATCGCCCGCGACGACGAGACCGGCCGCGTGGTCGGCACCTACCGCATCCTGCCGCCGCACGCGGCCCGGCAGATCGGCAGCTACTACTCGGAGACCGAGTTCGACCTGACCCGGCTGCGCATGCTGCGCGCCGGCATGGTGGAGGTCGGGCGCTCCTGCATCGACGCCGAATTCCGCACCGGCGCGGTGATCGCGCTGCTCTGGTCCGGCCTGGCCGACTACATGCAGCGACACGGCTACGGCTACCTGATCGGCTGCGCCAGCATCGGCATGGCCGACGGCGGACACAATGCCGCCAACGTCTATCGGGCGCTGCGCGAGCACATGGCGCCGGTCGAGTACCACGTCTTCCCGCGCTCGCGCCTGCCGGTCGAGAAGCTGGACGACGGCCGGCCGGGCGTGATCCCGCCGCTGATCAAGGGTTATCTCCGGGCCGGGAGCCGGGTGTGCAGCGAACCGGCCTGGGATCCGGACTTCAACACCGCCGACCTCTTCCTGCTCCTGTCCATGCGGCAACTGGACGCGCGCTACGCCCGCCATTTCGTCAGGACGACCTGAACCGGCTCATGCGAGGCCGATCCCGACGCGCCGGTCGCGCCGCCGGAGCGCCGCCATGAAAGTCCTCATGGTGTCGGACGTGTATTTCCCGCGGGTCAATGGCGTATCGACCTCGATCCAGACCTTCCGCAAGGAACTGGCCGTGCTCGGCGTGCGGGTCGGGCTGGTGTGCCCGGAGTATCCCGCCGCGGCGGATGCCGAGGAGGACGTGCGGCGCGTGCCGGCGCGCGCGGTGCCGCGCGACCCCGAGGACCGCCTGATGCGCCGGCGGGCGCTCTCGGACACGCTGGACCGCGCGTCTGCAGATGGCTGGGACCTGGTGCACGTGCAGACGCCCTTCCTCGCCCACTACGCCGGACTGGCGTTCGCCCGGCGCCTCGGGATCCCCTGCGTGGCGACCTACCACACGCTGTTCGAGGCCTACCTCCACCACTACGTCCCGTTCGCCCCGCGCGCGCTCACCGCGGCGCTGGCGCGGCGCTTCTCGCGCGGCCAGTGCAACGCGCTGCAGGCGGTCGTCGTCCCCTCGCGGGCGATGGAAGACACGCTGCGCGCCTACGGGGTCGGCGTGCCGCTGCGCGTGCTGCCCACCGGCGTGCCCCTGCCGCCCGAGGGCCAGGGCGACGGCGCGCGGTTCCGCGCGCGGCTGGGCCTGCGTCCCGGCCAGCCGGTGCTGCTGTTCGTCGGCCGGGTCGCCTTCGAGAAGAACATCGGTTTCCTGCTCGATGCGCTGCGCATCGTGCACCGGACGTGTCCGGACGCGGTGCTGGTGATCGCCGGCGAAGGCCCCGCGCTGGCCAGCCTCGAGGCGCGCGCGCACCGGCTCGGCATCGGCCGGGCGGTGCGCTTCGTCGGCTATCTGGACCGCGAAACGGAACTGCCGGACTGCTACCGCGCCGCCGACGTCTTCGTCTTCGCCTCGCGCACCGAGACCCAGGGTCTGGTGCTGCTGGAGGCGATGGTGCTCGGCATCCCCGTGGTCGCCGTGCCGGCAATGGGCACCCGCGACATTCTCGATCCGGGCCTGGGCTGCCTCGCCCCGCGCGAGGACGCGCAGGAGTTTGCCGCCGCCGTCGTCCGCCTGCTCGGCGACGCGGCCATGCGCGAGCGGCTCGCCGCGCAAGCGCGCCGCTACGCTGCCGGCTGGTCGGCCGGCGCGCTCGGCGCGCGCCTGCGGGATTTCTACGCGGATGTCCTGGCGGGCAGGATGGCCCGGCCCGAACCCGGCCCGGACGTCCCGGGCCGGCTGTGCGCGACCCGGCCCGTAGAGCCCTAACGTGCCCGAGGTCCGCTCGGTCTTCATCTCCGACGTGCATCTGGGCACGCGCGGCTGCCAGGCCGAGCGGCTGCTCGACTTCCTGCGCGAGCATCCGAGCGAGAACCTCTACCTGGTGGGCGACATCGTCGATTTCTGGGCGATGCGCCGCGGGGTCTACTGGACCGCGGCGCAGAACACGGTGGTGCAGAAGATCCTGCGCCGGGCCCGCCACGGCGCGCGCGTGGTCTTCGTGCCGGGTAACCACGACGAGGCGCTGCGCGAGCACGTGGGCACCTCGTTCGGCGACATCGTCCTGGCGCAGGAGTACGTGCACGAAACCGCCGACGGCAGGCGCTACCTGCTGGTGCACGGCGACGAGTTCGACCAGGTCACCCGCTACCACCGCTGGGCGGCGCTGCTCGGCGACGTCTCCTACAACTTCCTGGTGCGGGTGAATGCCCTGGTCTCGCGGCTGCGCCGCCTGCTGCGCCTGTCGGGCTACTGGTCGCTCGCCGGCTACGCCAAGCGCAAGGTCAAGAGCGCGGTGAGCTTCATCTACGGCTTCGAGGAAGCGGTGATCCACGCGGTGC
>DATMWM010000496.1:0-6793 GCA_035562535.1 Rhodocyclaceae bacterium
TGAGCCGAAGCCTGAGCCGAAGCCTGAGCCGAAGCCTGAGCCGAAGCCCGAGCCGAAGCCCGAACAGAAGTCCGAACAGAAGTCCGAACAGAAGTCCGAACCGGCGCTGCGTCCGGCCGCACCTGAAGCGCTCCAGAGTCCCGAACCGCACCTGCATGCCGAGGTACCGCACGAGCGCAAGGCGCCGCTGCACAGCCGGGCCTTCGGCGAGCTGGGCTCGCGGCATGAAGACACCGCGGTCGCGACCCGGACCTGGGTACCCGATGCCTCGCCGGTCGACTGGTCGGCGCGGCGCGACGTCCGTCCCGCACGGCGCCGGCAATGGCTGCGCAATACCGGCCTGGCGGTACTGATCATGCTGATCGCGGGCGCGCTGATCCGCATACTCGTTCCCTGGGACGTCTACCGGGCCGACCTGGAGCGCACCGCCACCGCAATGTTCGGCCAGCCGGTGAAGATCGAGGACCTGAGCCTGGCGATCAGTCCCCAGCCCGGCCTGAGGCTGAGACAGGTAGCCATCGGGACCGAGCCGACGCTGGCGGCCGCCGAGGTCCTGCTGCTTCCGGCCTGGCGCTCGCTGCCGGGTACGCTGTCCTTCGAGGCGGAGGCGCACGGCGTGAATGCGCGCCGCGCCGCCCTGCCGCTGCTCTGCGCGGCGCCCTTGCTGGGACCGGCCACCGGCGGACGCATCCGCGCGCTGCGCCTGACCGGACTGGACCTCGTGCTCCAGGACCTGACGCTGCGCGACCTGCAGGCGGACATCCCGCTCGACCCCGAAGCCGGAAGGCCGGTCGTGGCGGTTTCCGACGCGGAGGGTCGCGTGAAGGCCGAACTGCAGCCCGCGGACGGAGCCTGCCGCATCACGGCGGTCGCCCGCGCCTGGACCCTGCCCTTCCGCAGCGGCATCCTGTTCGACGAACTGACGGTCACCGGCAGCATCGCGGAATCCTCGGCACGCCTGGAAAAGATCGAGAGCCGCACCCTGGGCGGGCTCGTTTCCGGCCAGGGCACGCTCGGCTGGTCGCCCGAACCATCCCTCGAACTCGCACTCGAGCTGCGGCACCTGGACGTCGCGAAGGTCGTCGCCGCGCTCGGCAGCGACCTGCCGGCGGGCGGCGTGATGGACGGCAGGCTGCAGGTTTCCGCCAGGCCGGCGGGCCCCGGCTCGCCTTACGGCGCGGTGTCCGGCCGCGGATCGATCAAGGCCACGCGCGGCTTCGTCGGCCGCTTCGATCTGGTCGAGTCGGTACGCGCCGCGGAGTCCGAAGGCGTGCACGGCGGCAGGACGGACTTCGAACAACTGGCGAGCCAGTTCCAGTTCCGTGGCGGCGAACTCGCGCTGCGCAGCCTTCAACTCTCCGCCGGGGCGCTGGCCGCGGACGGTCAGGTATCGGTCGACGGCGGCAGCCGCCTGAACGGCGTGCTCAACGTGCGCCTGACCGGATCGGCCAACCAGGTCCGGACCGCGGTGCGCGTGGGCGGAACGCTGGCAGCGCCCGAACTCGGGCAGATGCCTGCGGCGGCCAAGGCCGGCGCGACCGAATCCCCCTGACGACATAGCGGAATTCGATAAATTCCCGCCATTCCCCGATCAGTTCGTTCGTTGGTCGGGTCCAAGCCCCTGATTTAACATTGCGGCTTTCGAAGCGCGCGCGAGGCCCCCGGCCGGATCGCGCGGTCGACCACGCAATCCACATCCCATGCGCCCGGCACAGATCACCGCAATCATCGAGAGGGAATTCATCAGCGCCCGCGAGGGCCACCACACGCCGGTCATGCTCTGGGGACCGCCCGGCGTCGGCAAGTCGCAGATGGTCGCCCAGGTGGCCGACCGGCACCGCGCGCCGATGATAGACATCCGGCTCTCGCAGATGGAGCCCTCCGATCTTCGCGGCATTCCCTTCCGTACCGGAGAACTGGTGGAATGGGCGGTGCCGGCCATGCTGCCGGACGCGCAGCGCCACAGCCCGGACGGCATCCTGTTCCTGGACGAGATCACTTCGGCGCCGCCGAGCGTCTCCGCGGCCGCCTACCAACTCATCCTGGACCGGCGCCTGGGCGCCTACCAGGTCCCGCCGGGCTGGGCGATCTTCGCCGCCGGCAACCGCCAGGGCGACCGCGGCGTCACCTATGCCATGCCGGCACCGCTGGCCAACCGTTTCTCGCATTTCACGGTCGAGGCGAACCTGGAGGACTGGGCCGCCTGGGCCTACGCCAACGGCATCGACGAGCGGCTGATCGGCTTCCTGCGCTTCAAGCCGGAACTGCTGTTCGAGTTCGACCCGGCGCGCAACCCGACCGCCTTCCCGACACCGCGCTCGTGGGAGTTCGCCCACCGCGCGCTGGCCAAGTTCGGCGACGCGCCGGAACTGCTCACCGGAACGCTGGAAGCGTGCGTCGGCCCGGCCGCCGGCGTGGAGTTCGCGGCGTACGTCGCCAGCCTGGCGCGCATGCCCGACCTGGACGCGATCTGCGAGGGCCGCGAGGCCGCGGCGCCCCAGGAGGTCGACCTGCAGTACGCGGTCGCCTCGGCGCTGGTCACCCGGGCGATGCGCGTGCGCGGCACCCAGGACGCAAAGAAGGTGATCGGCAACATCCTGGACTACGCCGGGCGCCTGCCGCTGCGCGAGATGGGCGTGATGCTGGTGTCCGACCTGCACCGCCACGTCGGCCCCGAGATCTTCGCCCTGCCCCAGTTCGGCCAGTGGGCGAACCAGGTCGCGGACGTCATGCTCTACGACTGATGGCCTCGAAGCTCGACGTCGAGACCAAACTCGCCGCCGCCCGCACCCGGCTGATCCTGGACAAGCCCTTCCTGGGCGCGCTGGTGCTGCGCCTGCCGCTCAAGGAAGCCAGCCCCGCCTGGTGCCGCAGCGTGGCCACCGACGCGCGGCACTTCTATTACAACCGCGGCTACGTCGACAAGCTCTCGGTCGAGCAGACCCAGTTCGTGCTCGCCCACGAGGCGCTGCACTGCGCCCTGTCGCACTTCGCCCGCCGCGGGCACCGGGTGCAGCGGCGCTGGGACCTCGCCTGCGACTTCGCGATCAACCCGCTGCTGGTCCGTGACGGCCTGCGACCGCCGCCGGAGGCGGTGGTCCTCGACCTCTACGAAGGCATGACCGCCGAGGAGATCTACCCCTGCCTGGACGACAGCCTGGACAACGAGACGCTGGACCAGCACATCTACGACGGCGACGAGGGCGGCCAGGGCGAGCAGCGCGGCGGCGGCGCCCAGGGACGGCAGCAGGACGGCGGGCGGGGCGGCAGCGCGCCCGAGGAGCCGCGCGGCGGCTCGCGCGGCTCGGGCGGCGAGGACGCCGACGAGGGCGAGCCCGCGCCGCAGCCGCTCTCCGCACGCGAGCGCGAGGACCTGGAGCGCCAGTGGGAGCAGTACGTCGCCGCGGCGGCCAACCGCGCCCAGCAGGCCGGCCGGCTCTCCGGCGTCATGGCGCGGCTGGTCGAGGACAGGCTGCAGCCGCAACTGCCATGGCGCTCGCTGCTCGCCCAGTACTTCTTCCAGAACGCGCGCAGCGACTACAACTACATGCGCCCCTCGCGCCGCGAGGGCGAGATGATCCTGCCCAGCCTGCGCAGCAGCCAATGCGAACTGGTGATCGCGCTGGACACCTCGGGATCGATCGGCGAGGAGGACCTGGCCCTGTTCGTGGCCGAGATCAACGCGATCAAGGGCACGCTGCCGGTGCGCACCACGCTGCTCGCCTGCGACGCCGAACTGGCCTCCGGCGCGCCCTGGACCTTCGAGCCTTGGGAGGCGTTCGAGCCGCCGGGCCGACTCGCCGGCGGCGGCGGCACCAGCTTCCGGCCGGTGTTCGAGTGGGTAGACCGCGAGCACCTGCGGCCGGACGTGCTGCTCTACTTCACCGATGCGATGGGCGATTTCCCGGACGACCCGCCGGCCTTCCCGGTGCTCTGGCTGGTCAAGGGCAAGGCGCCGGTGCCCTGGGGCCGGCGCATCCAGTTGAACTGAACGTGCAGACCGCGCTCACGCCCGAAGACACGCTGCGCATCAACGTGCTGCTCGCCGGCAGCGTCGAGGCGATCCGCATCGACGAGTCGGCGATGACGCTCGCGGCGCTCACCGATCGGGGCGAAGCCCGCATCGCGCTGCATCCGAACTGCCGGTCGGACCAGTACCTGCTGCGGGTGAGGGAGACGCTTGGCGGGCTGGCGCTCGGCTCGCCCGGCGGCTATCCGGTCTACCTGCAGCGCTGGACGCGCATGGGGCAGACCAGCGACCGCAACCTGGCCGCCCTGCTGCTGCTCGGCGAGCCGGAGGCGGTGGTCGCAGTGGCCCACGCGCCCGGGCTGACCGACGAGTTGGCCAGGCGCGTGTGGTGGGCGCTGCCGACCATGGACATCGCGCGCTGCATGCTCGGCCGCGAGGAGGTTCAGGGCGGCGCCATGGCCAAGGTGCTGGCGGACTTCCTGATCGAGCACCTGCCTTTCGAGCAGAACCCGGACGCCGCCCTGGAGACCGTGCGGCTGGTGCTGCGCGCGGGTCTCGCCGACGAACCGGCGCGCGCCGCGCTCTGGTCGATGGCCACGCGCAAGCCGCACTACTACCTCGGCTTCCTGGAATCCTTTCCCGACCACCTGCCGCAGACACAGCCGGCCCGGTCGGATCTGGACGCGGCGCGCGACGCGCTGCTGCCGCTGGCGGGACATCCTTGTGCGAAACGGCTGCTCTGGGCGCTGGGTGCCGAGGGCCAGACCTACCTGATGGCGCTGGAAGAGGTGCTGCGCAGGCCGCTCACCCACCACATCGTCTACACCGCCCTCGACCTGGCCGGTGCCCGCTTGCGCGAACTCGCGCAGGGCGAGGCCGCGACCGAAGCGGCAGCAGCGGCCCCGCATTTCGCCGCGGAGTTGCGCGCGCTCGCCGTGCTGGCGGGATTGTCCGAGGCCACGGCCGTGCCGGTGCTCACCCGCACCACCGCGGTCGGCCCGCTGATGCGCCGCAAGCTCGAACCGCTGCTCGGCCCGGTCCTGGGCGAGATCGCAGTGCTGCGCGGCTCGGCCGGGGGCTGAGCCGTGCCGCGGTTCCAGAGACGCAAACTCGAGGGCATCGTGAAGATCTTCATCGACCAGGAAACCAATCTGATGCGCGAGCGCTTCGCGCTGATCTACGCCACGCACCGCGGCCGCAAGCGCTTCCAGGAGAACTGCGTGCACGTCAGGGACTCGGAGCAGGAGGCGGTGGCCGGCGCCGACTCCGCCCATCACCTGCACCCGGCGATCGTGATCGGCCCGTCGAAGTCCTCGGAGGGACACATCATGTACTACCTGGTGCGCTGGCTGGACTGAAGGAGACGCTGCGATGGAACATGCCAAGAAGATCATCCCGCTGGTGCCCGCCGGCGACGACCGGCTGGACGCCTGCTCCGCGGCCGAGCCCTTCGCCCTGATGGTGCTCGGCGACTCGATGCTGCCCGAGTTCGCCGAGGGCGAGATCATCGTCATCGAGCCGGAGGGCCTCGCCCGGGACAACTCCTATGTGCTCGCCTTCCACGACGGGGAACACATCTTCCGCCAGCTGGTCAATCGTAATGGGCGCTGGTACCTGCACCCGCTCAACCCCGGCTATCCGGACGCGGAGATCGCGGATCTTTCGGCCGTGAAGGGGGTCATCATCCAGAAGCAGAAACCGGGCTCGCGCCGCACGCGCAAGTCCTACATAGACTAGGGGAGCAGCCATGCCGTACTACATCTACCGCGTCCATGCGCCGCTGCGCCAGCTCGAGAAGGTCGAGGCGCACGAGAAGTTCCGCGAGGCCTCCGAACGCGCGAAGCAGCTGCGCCGCGAGATGCCGCCGGGGGCGACCTACCAGGTGAAGGTGATCCACGGCGAGAACGAGCTGCAGGCCGAGGACGCGCTGTCCCAGGTGCGCGAGCCCGAGCCGCTCACCGGCGACGACTGGTAAGCCCCGGGCGCGATGGACGAGACGGCGTTCCGCGACGCCCGGCGCGCGCTGAACCCGCAGCCCTGCGCCTTCGAGCGCGCCGTGATGGCGGGTTGCTGCGGCTGCTCGCTCGCCTTGCGCCGCCAGATCTCGGAACGGGAGACCGTGGCCTGCGCCTCCGACCCGGCGCGCGCGCGCTGCGCCGAGCTGCGCTCCAGGCTGCTGCGCAGCGCCTACTTCGCGCTCAGGCTCGAGGCCGGCGTGCCGGTGCCGCATGCCAAGGAGATGAAGGCGATGTGCGGTGGCCTGCTCGGGCTGCAGCGGCTGATCGGGGAGACCGAATCGCCAGCCGACGTCGGCCAGCTGGTGAGCGCGGCGCTGCGGCGCTACGGCGACCTGGACGCGCTGCCCTACTCCGAGCTGATGCCCTCCGTGGCCGCCTTCGAGCTGCGGCGGCGGGGCGCGCGATGATGCGCGACCTGCACCGGCTGGTCGACGCTGTACAGCGCAACTGCCACATCTCGGACGCGCGCCACGCGCGCGAGATGACGATGTGCACCTACCTGCTCGAGATGCGCGAGTTCTTCCGCTGGGAGCACGACATCCCACTCGGCGCCTCGCCGCCGAGGGAGGACCTGGGTCGCTGGCTCACCGGCCGGGAGGCGCTGTGGGGCGAGGTGGAGGCCGAGGACTTCGCCCCGCTCCCGCTCGGGGAGGCGCGCTTCGACCCCTTCGACGCGGTTCGCATCAACCGGCAGCTCGCGCGCTACGGCCTGGTCTACGGCGGCGGCTACGGCCGCTTCCACAAACCGCATTTCTTCCTCGCTGAACTGCTTCATCGCGAGACGCGGGACGGCTTCGACGTGCTG
>DATMWM010000497.1:0-7039 GCA_035562535.1 Rhodocyclaceae bacterium
TACATGCGCTGGATGGTGCTGATGCACACGCGCGCCGTCTTGTCGAGGTTGTTGCTGGTGAGGTGCTGGACGATGTACTCCTCGCCGAACTTGTAGTTGTTGACCGGCGAGACGTACTGGTCGAACTCCTTCTTGGTCTGCCGGCCCAGGTTGCCGCGGTCCACCAGGAACAGCACGCGCCGCGCGCCGGCGAACTTGATCAGCCGGTAGATGAAGCTGATGGCGGTGAAGGTCTTGCCGCTGCCGGTGGCCATCTGGATCAGCGCGCGCGGCTTGTTCTGCGCGAGGCTGGCTTCCAGGTTGCGAATGGCGGTGATCTGGGCGGGCCAGAGCTTGAAGTCGCCCCACTCGGTGACCAGCGGCGGCATGGCGCGGACGCGGGAGAGGAAGGTGGCCGGGGCGAAGGCCACGCCGGGCGGTGTGGCCGCTCCGGTGGCGAACACCGTGGCCTGCGGTAGCTCGGCCAGCCACTCGGCCAGCGTCTCGGGCCGGTGGAAGGCGAAGACGTTGCGGGCGCGCGGTTCCGGGTCGAGGCCGTTGGTGAAGTGGGTCTCGGCGCCGGTGGATTCATAGAGGAAGGGCAGCGGCCGCGTCCAGGCCGGCAGGCTGGCGGGTAGTCCCTGCGCGTACCTCCCGGACTGGATCTCGACGCCGGTGAGCGTGGCGCCCTTCTTCTTCGCCTCGATGCTCCCGGCCGCGCGGGCGTCCACGTAGAGCAGGTAGTCGGCGAAGCCGTGGCCGGGCGCGAGCGGGAACTCGCGGATCGCCACACCGCGCGCCGCATGGATGTCGGCGGCCCGGTAGTCCTGCACGGCCCAGCCGGCGGCGGCGAGCAGGCGGTCGATCTCGGCGCGGGCTTGTTGTTCTGGCGTGGTCACGTCGGCATGGAGGGACAGCGCGCCGGAAGCATAGCCGGGCGGGCGTGGAACGGGAAGCGGGGGCGGTTCGACGCGGCGGAAAGGTGGGTTACGGCCTGCGGCCTAACCCACCCTACGCCCGGCGGCACGGCCTCGTAGGGTGGAATAGCGCCGCAGGCGCGTATTCCACCGCTCCGGCGGAAGTTGATCCTCCGACGGCGGGATACGGGCCAAGTCCTATCCCACCCTACGAGGCATTACGAGTGGCGGGTTGCGTAGGGTGGAATAGGCGCGCGAGCGCCGTATTCCACCTGCAAGCCGGCGAGCCAGTCGCGCACCTGCCCGGCCACCCAGGGGCCGTCGTCGAGCGGGACGTCGTGGCCGGCGGTCGGGTGCAGGATCAGAGGGACGTTCCAGGCGCGCGCGATATCGCGGGAGCATTGCGGATCGACCAGCCGGTCGGCGGCGCCGGCGAGCAGCAGCACGGGCACCGGCGGCGGCTCGGCAGCGGCGCGGTAACGCGAGGCGGCGAACAACTGGCGCATGACGTTCCGGCGCGCGACCGGGCGCTCGCGGGCATAGGCGATCCAGTTCTCCAGCACGGCGGCGCGGGCGGCGGCCGAGTTGGCGGTAGCCGCGAGGATCGTGCGCTCCTGGCGCGCCGGGTCGCGCGGACCGAGCAGCAGGCCGAGCAGCGCGGCGTAGTTCTGCGGCCGCAGACGGCGGTGGACAGGGCTGAACGGCTTGAGGCTGGTGCCGATCAGCACGCAGGCGGCGACCTCCCCCGGCGCGATGCGGCACCAGTGCGAGGCGACCATCGCGCCGAGCGAGATCGCCAGCAGGCCGTAGGGCGGTGCGGCCCCGGCGCGCGCCGCCGCCTCGCGGCAGAACCGCGCGGCGTCCTCGATGCGGGTCGGGCTGGCCAGCGCGTTCAGCACGCCGTTGCCCGGCAGGTCCAGTGCGATGACGCGGGCATCGGGCAGGGCGGCGCGGAAAACATCCGGGAAGGCGCCCCAGTGGCGCGCCTCGCGCATCAGCCCGCGCAGGAAGATCCAGGTGGCCGTGGCGGCCGCGCCGCTGCTCAGGGCGCCACCCGGTACCAGCGCTCGATCGCGGCCTGGTGATGGCGCGAGCGCTGTTCCTCGTCGGCCGGCAGCCACATGCGCCAACCGGGCACCGCGCGGGTGAGGAAGTCCAGCCAGACCAGGTGCCGGCGCATCACCCGCTGCAGACGGTGCGGCGCCAGCGGGTTGAACATGCCGAGCAGCGAGAAGATCTGGCGCGGGCGCTTCTTCACCCAGCGCCAGGAGCCCATCTCCAGGGTAAGCGGCAGGAACACCCGCTGCGGCCGCTCCAGCGCCTTCAGGTAGAGGTGGTCCCAGAGGTCGCCGTGGCTGGTGTATTGGCGGCTCTGCGGCTCGAAGACATAGTCGTGGTAGGGATAGGCCTGGTCGAACAGGTCCTTGAGCGCATGCACCTCGGACAGGTGGCGGATCGGCGCGGCCGAGCGCGCGTAGGGAAACCAGATGCGGTCGCGCATGCCGAAGCCGGAATGGCAGTCGAGCGCCAGGCTGAAGTCCGAGCGCAGCAGTTCCTCCTCGACCACGCGGCACAGCGCCCGGCTCTCGACCTCCATCGGCGCGTTCTTCGGCCCGCGGTACCAGGGCAGCCGCGGACTGATCCGCTGGCCGCCGAGCAGGAAGGGCACGCCCGCCTCGGCCTCGACCGGGGCGTTGCGCATGAGGTCCACGCCGTTTGGGTTGCAGCGCGAGCGCAGCCACATCCCGCCGGGGTTGATCAGCGGCATGAACACCAGCCGCACGGTGCGCAACTGCTCCTGCAGCCCCCGGTCCCAGCGCAGCCGCGAGACCAGGCTGCCGAGGAAGGACAGCACAACCTGGGTGCCGATGCGCTCCAGCCCGTGGATGCCGCCGAAGAAGCCGACCGCCGGCACATCTGGCGCCTCGCTGCCCAGGACCACTGCGTGCACCGGGAACGCCCGCCCCTGCGCCTCGGCGCGGCACACCGTGGCCACCCGCAGATGCGCACCGCCCTCAACGACGAGGCGCTCCAGTTCCTGCAGTTCGGGCAGCACGTTCATGACGGTGCAATTCTACGGCGGCAGGATGCCCGGTGCTCGCCCCGGGCGCGGTATTTTCGCCGCCCGGGGGTCGGCGGCGCCACGGGCGGAGGCGGAGTAGACTTGCGCCTGGCAAAAAGAAGAGAAACGAACGTGCTCGAAAGAATCGGCCTGGGCCGGACCTTCATCCCGCTGCTGCGCTGGGCGCAGCGCCGGGTGGTGCGCTATTCGACCGTGCCGGCCGAGGCGGACAAGATGCCCTTCGACCCCGGCAAGCCGGTCTGCTACGCGCTGCACGTGCGCCAGCTCTCGGCGCTGCTGGTGCTGGAGGAAGCCGCCGAGCGCCTCGGTCTGCCGCGGCCGCTCTCGCCGCTGGGCGCGCCGGGACTTCAGGAACGCAGCTCGTTCGTGTATCTGACGCGCAGCGGCCAGCCCTCGCCGCTGCGGCCGAATCCCTACGAGTACTCCAAGCGCCTGGAGCGCATGGTGGCCACCTCGCGCGGCGAGGCGGCGCCGGAGCTGCAGATCGTCCCGGTGAGCATCTTCTGGGGCCGCGCCCCGGAGAAGCAGGAGTCGATCCTGCGCGCGCTGTTCGCCGACACCTGGGTGGTGCCGGGCACGTTCAGGCAGCTCGTGCGCCTGGCGCTGCACGGGCGCGACACGCTGATCAAGTTCGGCGAGGCGATCGACCTGCGCAAGCTTGCCGCCGAGGCCGCGGCCGAGGGCCTGGACGAGCGCACCACGCTGCGCCGCGTGGCGCGGCTGCTGCGCGCCGAGTTCCGCCGCGAGCGGGAACTGGCGGTCGGGCCGAACCTCTCGCACCGCCAGACGCTGCTCAACGAGGTGGTCGACGCGCCGGCGGTGCGCGCGGCGGTGGAGGACAAGGCACAGCGCGAGGGCCTGCCGGTCGAGCGGGCCGAGCTGGCGGCGCGGCGCCTCGCCTACGGCATCGCCTCGGACTACTCCTACGCCGTGATCCGCGCGCTGGACATCGCGCTCACCGGCTTGTGGAACCGCATCTACGACGGCGTCGAGGTGCATCGCTTCGAGGACGTGAGCGCGGTGGGCGGCGGCGCCGAGCTGGTCTACGTGCCCTGCCACCGCAGCCACATCGACTACCTGCTGCTGTCCTACGCGATCTATCACCGCGGACTGCAGCCGCCGCACATCGCCGCCGGCGAGAACCTGAACCTGCCGGTGATCGGGCCGATCCTGCGCCGCGGCGGCGCCTTCTTCCTGCGCCGCAGCTTCAAGGACGACCCGCTGTACGCGGCGGTGTTCGCCGAGTACCTGCATGTCATCGCCTCGCGCGGCTTCCCGATCGAGTACTTCGTCGAAGGCGGGCGCAGCCGCACCGGGCGCATGCTGACGCCGAAGGCGGGCATGCTGGCGATGACGGTCGACAGCGTGCTGCGCGGCATCAAGCGTCCGCTGGTGTTCGTGCCGGTCTATATCGGCTACGAGCAGCTCCTGGAGGGCGAGAGCTACACGGCCGAGCTTTCGGGCAAGCCGAAGGAGAAGGAGTCGGTCTGGTCGATCCTGACTTCGCTCAAGAAGCTCAAGCGCCGCTTCGGCAAGGTGCACGTGAATATCGGCGAGCCGCTCCCGCTGGAGCGCTTCCTCGACCGGCACTGGCCGGAGTGGCGCGCCCAGGGCGCACCGGGCGCCGTCGAGGAGCACGAGGCCGCGCGCCACCGAACGGTCTCGGCGCTGGCCACGGCGATCGTCACCCGCATCAACGAGGCGCTGGTGGTCAATCCGGTGAACCTGGTCGCGGTGGCGATGCTCGGCACGCCGCGCCGGGCCATGGACGCCGCGCGCCTGGCGCAGCAGATCGACCTGCTCAAGCAATTGCTCACCGAGGTGCCCTATTCCGCGCGCCAGGTGCTCACCGCCATGGACGGCAACGAGGTGATCGCCTACGCGCAGCAGCTGGGCATCGTCGAGCGCATCGCGCATCCGCTGGGCGACATCGTCCGCGTGCCGGGCCGGCAGGCGGCGCCGCTCGGCTACTTCCGCAACAACGTGCTGCACGCCTTCGCGGTGCCGGCGCTGATCGCCTGCCTGGTGGCGCACAACCAGCGCATCGAGCCGCACCGGCTGATGGAGATCGCCCGCAGGCTGTTCCCCTTCCTGCGCTCGGAGCTGTTCCTGTCCTGGAGCGAGGCGGATCTGGAGCGCGCGCTGCAGGGCTACGTGGCGGCATTCCTGCGGCTGCAGCTGATCCGCGAGCGCGGTCCGCGGCTGGCCGCGCCCTCGCCGGCGCAGCGCGAATCGCTGGCGCTGCATTCGCTGGCGCATGCGATCCACCAGCCGCTGGAGCGCTACTACATCGTCGTGGCCACGCTCGGCCGCTTCGGCTCGGGCGCGCTGTCGGCCCGCCTGCTGGAGGACTGCTGCGTGCTGCTGGCACAGCGTCTGGCCTACCTGCACGAGGCGGCCGGCCCGGAGTTTTTCGACCGGGCCTCGTTCCGCTCGATCATCCGCACGCTGGGAGACATCGGCCTGGCCTCGGAGGAAGACGGCAAGCTGCACTTCCCGCCGCTGCTCGGCCGCAGCGCCGACGACGCCGCCTACCTGCTGCCGCACGAGGCGCGGCTCGCCATCTCGCACGTCACCCAGCTCTCCGAAGACGACATCGTGGCGGCGGTGTCGGCGCTGAACTCGAAGCGCTGAGGCATGGCCGGCCTGCGGCATGCGGCGCTCGCGGCCGCGACGGCGGCGATGCTGGCGTCCGCCTGCGCGCCGGTCCCGCAGCGCGCCGGCATACCGACCGAGTGGCGGCCGTCGCCGAATTTCAACGAGCGGCGGCCGAATTACGTGGTGATCCACTACACCAGCGACCGGACCGCCGAGGAGTCGCTGCGCACGCTCACCAGCCCGGCGCTGGAGGTGAGCGCGCACTATCTGGTCGGGCGCGACGGCAGGATCTATCAGCTTGTCGACGAGCGCGCGCGGGCCTGGCACGCCGGCGTCTCGCGCTGGGGCGGCGACACCGACATCAACTCATCGTCGATCGGCATCGAGCTGGACAACGACGGCCGGCAGCCCTTCCCCGAGGCGCAGATCGACGCGCTGCTGCGGCTGCTCGCCGACCTGCGCGAGCGCTACCGCATCCCGGCGGCGAACGTGCTCGGCCACTCGGACGTGGCGCCGCGGCGCAAGGTGGATCCCGGCCGGCTGTTCCCCTGGAAGCGGCTCGCCGAGCAGGGCTTCGGCCTCTGGTGCGACACGCCGTTGCCGATCCCGCCGATGGGCTTCGATCCGGCGATGGCGCTGGCCGCGATCGGCTACGACGTGAGCGACCCGCAGGCGGCGGTCGGCGCGTTCCGTCTGCACTACGCCCCGAACGGGCCAAACGGGGCGCTCGACGAATCCGAGCAGGCGCTGCTCGCCTGCCTGCAGGCAGGGAAGGCGGCGGCCAGGGAGTAAAGCCGCGCTGTTGGTGGGATACGGGCTTCGCCCTATCCCGCCCTACGCGCCCCCGTAGGGTGGAATAGCGCCGCAGGCGCGTATTCCACCGCTTCGGCGCAGACCACGCGCCGGGCGAAAAACCGATCCTCCGACGGTGGGATACGGGCTGCGCCCTATCCCGCCCTACGCCGCCCTCGTAGGGTGGAATAGCGCCGCAGGCGCCAATGGCACTACCTTAAGGCCGCTGCAGCGTGTCGTTGCTGCTGTCTGCGCAGTCGTTGTTGCCAGAGGCGGCGAGGTTTGGTCAAGAGCGGGAGGCGTTTGGGTCGTCGCTTGACGGCTCGGGGCTCGACGCGATTGGGCCGGACCGGCAGAGCCAGTTGGCCGATGGAGCCTAGGACGATCGCATGGCGGGTGGAGAGCCGGGCGCGCGGACCATGGCGCAGATTCTGCTCGAAGGCGTTGAGCACTTGCAACGTGGCCTTGAAACTCAATTGCCGCGGCAGCAGGTGCGCCAGGCACGCCGCCTGCGCCATGACCGTGCGCGCCAGGTTGTAGGCCAGCAGATGCACCGCGATTTCCTTGCGCACCATGTCCGGGCTCTTGCAGCGCAGCACATCCATCTGCATCACCGTCTTGATCGCGCGAAAATCCAGTTCGATCTGCCAGCGCTTGCCATACAGATCGA
>DATMWM010000498.1:0-7163 GCA_035562535.1 Rhodocyclaceae bacterium
ATGGATTGGCAACAGCCGGAACGGTGGAATACGCGACTGCGTCGCTATTCCACCCTACGTGTTCCTGGTCAGCAGCCGCATCGCCCGCTCCGGTGTCGTAGGGTGGGAT
The DNA here is from genome assembly GCA_035562535.1 of Rhodocyclaceae bacterium. Taxonomy (GTDB): domain Bacteria; phylum Pseudomonadota; class Gammaproteobacteria; order Burkholderiales; family Rhodocyclaceae; genus DATMWM01. The sequence continues at coordinate 110 of DATMWM010000498.1, forward strand.
AGGGCGAAGCCCGTATCCCACCGTCGGAGGACCGGTTTCCGCCGCAGCGGTGGAATACGCGACTGCGTCGCTATTCCACCCTACGCGCTCCTGCTCAGCAGCCGCATCGCCCGCTCCAGCCCTTCCAGCGACAGCGGGAACATCCTTCCGCCCAGCAGGTTCCGGATGATGCTGATGGAATGGCGGTAGGGCCAGTACTGCTCGGGCTCGGGGTTCAGCCACACGGCGGACGGGTAGGTGTCGGTCAGCCGGCGCATCCACACGGCGCCGGGCTCCTCGTTCATGGCCTCGATCGAGCCACCGGGCTGGACGATCTCGTAGGGGCTCATGCTGGCGTCGCCGACGAAGATCAGCTTGTAGTCGGCGGCGTACTTGTGCATCAGGTCCCAGGTAGCCAGCCGCTCGTCGTGCCGGCGGCGATTGTCGCGCCAGACGTGATCGTAGACGCAGTTGTGGAAGTAGAAATATTCCAGATGCTTGAACTCGGCGCGGGCCGCCGAGAACAGTTCCTCGCATACCCGCACGTGCTCGTCCATCGAGCCGCCCACGTCCAGGAACAGCAGAACCTTCACCGCGTTGTGCCGCTCCGGGCGCATCAGCAGGTCCAGCCAGCCGGCGTTGCGGGCGGTCGAGCGTATCGTTCCGTCCAGGTCGAGTTCCTCGGGGGCGCCCTGCCGGGCGAAGCGGCGCAGCCGGCGCAGCGCCACCTTGATGTTGCGCGTGCCCAGTTCCACCGAGTCGTCCAGGTTGCGGTAGGCCCGCTGGTGCCAGACCTTGACCGCGGTGCGGTTGCCCGCCGATTCAGGGCCGATGCGCACGCCTTCCGGGTGGGTGCCGTGGGCGCCGAAGGGCGAACTGCCGCCGGTGCCGATCCATTTGCTGCCGCCGGCGTGCCGCCCCTGCTGCTCCTCCAGGCGTTTGCGCAATTCCTCCATCAGCTTTTCCCAGCCCAGCTTCTCGATCCGCGCCTTTTCCTCGGGCGTGAGGTGGCGCTTCATCATCAGCCGGAGCCAGTCCTCGGGAATCTGCGCATCAAGGCCGGGGATCGATTCCACGCCCTTGAAGTACTCGCCGAAGGCGCGGTCGAACTTGTCGTAGTTCGACTCGTCCTTGACCAGGCAGGCGCGCGACAGGAAGTAGAACTCGTCCAGCGAATGGCCGCACAGGCGCTGCTGCACCGCTTCGAGCAGCGTGAGGAACTCGCGGGTCGATACCGGGAGCTGGCGCGACTTCAGATGCAGGAAGAAATCGACCAGCACCGCCGCGCGCTCCCGGCCGGCCTGCTACAGGGCGTCGGCCGTGAAGGAGGCGCCGCCGGTCCCGTCGGCCCGGTAGAGCACCTCGACGGTCACCGGCCGGCCGCAGACCGAGTAGTCCCAGGCTTCCGACCAGGATCCGCGCACCAGATAGCTCTTCTGCAGTCCGGGCGCGTCCAGCGGCAGGAACTCGGCGTCGGCCAGCGGCCTGGCCGGCCGGATCGCGTCGAGCACCGGCGCCGGCGTTTCGCACTCGGTTCCGCCCGCGCGGGCGAGTTCGCGCGCCCGGGCGACCGCGCCGCTTTCGGCCAGCGGCTGCGCGTCCTGCATCAGCCTGATCGTGGTCGGGGAATCGCCCAGCGGTTCGAGTTCCACCAGGGCGGCGGAAATGCGATCCAGCACGGAGGACTTGGCCGGCAGCGCGGCGAGCAGCGCCCGGGCGCGCTCCCGGTTGCCGATGCCCGGCTTCTCGATGAAGTACGAGGCGAGCTGCAGCTTGGCCGCGGCGAGGTCCTGGTCGGCGGCCTGGGCGAGCATCTCCAGGCCGAAGATCCGGTCCTCGGGCGGCAGGCCGGCGCCGCCGGGCTTGACCGCCTGGTAGGCAAGCAACTGGGCCTTGGCGTTGCCCGACTGGGCGAGCGTTCGGACCGAGTCGAGCGCGCCGCGCGGATCCGGCTCGGCGCCGCGGCCGGCCAGAAGGCTCTCGGCCACGAAGAGTGCGGCGTCCGCATTGCCCTTGCGCGCCGCCTGCCTGGCGATCGCCAGGGCACCCGCCGGATCGGCCGGTGTACCCATGCCGCGCTGGAGCATGGTGGCGTAGGCCACGGTGGCCTTGGCGTCGCCCTTCTCATGGGCCTTGCGCAACTGCTCCAGGACGGTGCCCCAGCTGTTCATCTGCGGTTGCCGGGTCGCGCTGCCTTCCCCGATGCGGGGCAGGGCGGGCAGCGAGACCGCCAGCAAGGCGCCGAGCAGCCCCAGGTTCGCGGCGATACGTCTCAGGGTGGTCATGGTGTGATCCTCTCCTCGATTCGGGTGGCGGGTGGCGATGGGCGTTTCCCGGCAGCCGGGCCGGAATACCCGACCATTTTGCCGGGAAATTGGCCGGCTGCCCACCGGCTCTGCCGGGCTGGCGGAATTCGATCCCGCATGGCGCGGGATTCACTCCGTCGCGTCCCGGACCTCCGGACCGCGCTTCTTGAGTGCCCGGATCGAGCCGGCGATCGCCCTGGCGAACAGGATCGCGCTGATCACAGCCAGAACGGCGGCGAGGCCGAGCAGCGCCGGCGACGCGTAATCGGCCTGGGCGGCCGTTCCCTGGAAGCCGAGAAACAACGCGACGGCGGCGGCGAACAGGGCTGCGATGCCGGTGGCAAGAGCGGCGACAACCAGCGCGAGCAGCTTCATCGATGGCGGGACGGGCGTCCTTGCGGCAACGGCTCAGCGGTTCTGCCGCGCCATGAAAATCAGCCGCTCGAAAAGATGCACGTCCTGCTCGTTCTTGAGCAGCGCCCCGTGCAGCGGCGGCACCACCACCTTCTGGTCCTTCGAGCGCAGCGCCTCGGGCGGGATGTCCTCGGCCACCAGCAGCTTGAGCCAGTCGAGCAGTTCCGAGGTCGATGGCTTCTTCTTCAGCCCGGGGACCTCGCGCAGATCGAAGAACACCTCCAGCGCCTCGCGCAGCAGCGCCTTCTTCAGCCCCGGGAAATGCACGTCGACGATCCTGACCATCGTCTCCCGGTCCGGGAAGCGGATGTAGTGGAAGAAGCAGCGGCGCAGGAAGGCGTCAGGCAGTTCCTTCTCGTTGTTCGAGGTGATGAACACGATCGGCCGGTGGCGCGCGCGCACCAGGCGGCGGGTCTCGTAGACGTAGAACTCCATGCGGTCGAGCTCGCGCAGCAGGTCGTTCGGGAACTCGATGTCCGCCTTGTCGATCTCGTCGATCAGCACCACGGTCGGCGTCTCGGCCTCGAAGGCCTGCCAGAGCACGCCGCGCACGATGTAGTTGTCGATGTCATGGACGCGCGCGTCGCCGAGCTGCGAGTCGCGCAGCCGCGACACCGCATCGTACTCGTAGAGCCCCTGCTGCGCCTTGGTGGTCGACTTGATGTGCCATTCCAGCAGCGGCAGCCCGAGCGCCGCGGCCACCTCCTGCGCCAGCATGGTCTTCCCCGTCCCCGGCTCGCCCTTGATCAGCAGCGGCCGCTGCAGCGTGACCGCGGCATTGACCGCCAGCGTCAGGTCGGGGGTGGCGACGTACCCTGAGGTGCCTTCGAAGCGCATGGGGGATGGGGCGATGTGCTGGACGATCATCGGATTATACGGCGCGCGCCGGGCTGATCCGGGGGCCAGGCAGCCGCGCTGGCAGCCCGGTTCGATGCGCGCGGCTCGCTCGGCGTGCCTGCGGACGAATCACTCCGGCGGAAAACGCAGTTGCGAGAACGCCCGCCCGGCCTGTATAGCCCGGCGCTCGATTTCTGCCGCCGACCGTAGCCAGCCCTTGTGTTCGAGAAAAGACAGGAAGGCGCGCGTGCTCACCTTGCGGCAGTTGTCCGGCACCAGGAAGCTTGCGCGCGCGATCCTGTGGTCTTCGAAGAGGAACACACCGATCCTCGGCGGCGCCATGATCGCGAACTCGTTCATGATTTCCTGAACCGCGGTCTCGCCGAGATTCCTCGTCTTCGGGGCGGAATTCTCAGACCTGGTCTGCTGAAAGTGCCGAAAGACCCGGGTCGGCAACACCGGGAGGCTGTTCGATGCCGTCCACGCGGCGATCGCCGCACTGGTCGGCGTCTGGCTGCGCGTGAGTTCGTGCAGCAGCATGTCGACCAGGGTCACCGACCATCCGGGCTTGAACAGGAGGTCGAGTGCTCCTGCATAGGCTAGCGTGATCAGCGGCCCCGCGTCGGGCAGCAGGGCGATGTCCCTGGGGATCGCCATCCCTCGCAAGTCAGGCGGTCGGCAGCGACTTCAACTGGTCGATCATCTCCGCCGTGGCCTCTTGGGAGAGCCTGGGCATCGGCAGATGGGCCCGTGCCATCAGCAGGAAAAGGTCTTCTTCGCCGTCGATGCCGAGCGCGCCCATCGCCTCGTCGGCGGCCAGTCGGCCGAGCGAGAAATCGAGCAGCACCCTGAAGTTCTGGTTTCCGGCGGCCTCGGCGGCCTCGAAGGTTTCGACGAGGTAGCGAAGTTCGGCGTTGAAAAGCGCATTGACCGAGGTGTCGGCCTTGGCGGCGACAATCTTGGCGCGCTTCAGCAGATCGCGATCCACCGCACCGGTGAAATTGACCGTGGTTGCCATCGTCGGGCTCCGTTACACATAATTAAGGGTAACACCTAAGTCCGTGTCGTTCGAAGTCATTGACGCCGACCAGATGAATGGATTTAGATTCCCCACCGCCCAGCCGCGCACCTCCCACCCGATGCCGACCCTGACGATCAACGGTGCTCGCTACATCCTCGACTGCCCTCCGGACACGCCGCTGCTGTGGGCGATCCGCGAGCGGGCGGGGCTGACCGGCACCAGGCCCGGCTGTTTGGTTGGCCTGTGCGGCGCCTGCACGGTGCATCTCGACGGCGTCGCGGCGCGGGCGTGCAGCGTCGCGGTTTCGGAGGCCGAGAGCCGCGAGGTGAGCACCATCGAAGCCGTGCTGCGCACGCCGCTGGGCCGGGCGCTGGAACTGGCGTGGACCGACGGCGGTCTGCAAGCCTGCGAGCAGTGCCGGCCCGGGCGCATCATGGCGGCTGCGGCGCTGCTGTCTCGCCGCCGGTCGCCCTCGGACGAGGAGGTCGAGGCGGCGCTGGGCGGCCATGCCTGCGACTGCGGCGAACCTGGCAATGTGGCCGAGGCGCTGCGGCTGGTGGCGCGCGCAGTTGTAGCGGAGGCCGCGACCTTGCGTGCGGAACGCCCCGCCGAACCGGCGGTCGACCCATCAATTTCGTCGGCCGCCGCACCGATCCCCGAAAGGACGAATCCATGATCGAACTGAACGTCAACGGCAAGCCCCGCCAGGTGGAGGCGGACGGTTCCACGCCGCTGCTCTGGGCGCTGCGCGACAGCCTCGGGCTCACCGGCACCAAGTATTCCTGCGGCATCGCCGTGTGCGGCGCCTGCACCGTGCTGGTCGACGGCGAGGCGATCCGCGCCTGCGTTACGCCGGTCTCGTCCGTGGCCGGGAAGAAGATCGTCACCATCGAGGGCGTGAGCGGCAGCCGCGTGGGCACGGCGGTGCAGCAGGCCTGGCGCAAGCTAGACGTGGTGCAGTGCGGCTTCTGCCAGTCCGGCCAGATCCTTGCCGCGGCGGCGCTGCTGGCGAAGAACGCCAAGCCCACGGACACGGACATCGACCGCGAGATGGGCGGCAACCTGTGCCGCTGCGCGACCTACGCGCGCATCCGCGAGGCGATCAAGGAAGCTGCGAAGTCTCTGGCCTGAGGGAAAAGCGATGAGCGAGATTCATATCGTGAACGATAGCCGGCGCCGCTTCCTGCAGGGCGCGGCCGGACTGAGCCTTGCCGTGTATTTCCCGGCGTCTGCGGCGCAGGGTGCCGCGGCCGGGCCGGGGCAGGCCGGCGGCAAGCTGGCGGCTGCCCCTGCCGCCTTCGAGCCGAACGCCTTCGTGCGTATCGGTACCGACGACACGGTCACCGTGGTGGTCAAGCACCTGGAGATGGGGCAGGGCACCTACACCGGCCTGCCGACCCTGGTGGCGGAGGAACTCGACGCCGCCTGGGCGCAGATCCGCGCCGAGGGCGCGCCGGCGGACGCCAAGCGCTACAACAACCTGTTCTGGGGGCCGACCCAGGGCACCGGGGGCAGCACCGCGCTGGCCAATTCCTTCGAGCAGATGCGCAAGGCCGGCGCCGCAGCGCGGGCCATGCTGGTGGCCGCGGCCGCCGAGCGCTGGAAGGTGCCGGCCGGCGAGATCGCGGTGGACCAGGGCGTGGTGAGCCACAAGGCATCGGGGCGCAAGGCGCGCTTCGGCGAGCTGGCGCAGGAGGCCGCACGCCAACCGGTGCCGGAGGACCCGAAGCTCAAGTCGCCCGGGGAATTCGTCTATATCGGCAAGGCGGCGCCGCGCACCGACTCGGCGGCCAAGACCGACGGCAGCGCGATCTTCACCCAGGATCTGCGCTTGCCCGGCATGCTGGTGGCGGTGGTGGCGCATCCGCCGCGCTTCGGCGCGCGGGTGAAGTCCTTCGACGCTACCGCGGCGAAGAAGGTCAAGGGCGTGGTCGACGTGGTCGAGATCCCGCGCGGTGTGGCGGTGCTGGCGCGCGAATTCTGGCCGGCCAAGCTCGGCCGTGACGCGCTCAAGGTGGAGTGGGACGAGTCCAACGCCTTCCGCCGGAGTTCGGACCAGATCATGGCCGATTACAGGCAACTCGCCGAAAAGCCGGGCGCACCTGCGCGCAGGGACGGCGACGCCGCCGCCGCCCTGGCCAAGGCGGCGAAGACGCTCGAGGCGAGCTTCGAGTTCCCATACCTGGTCCATGCCGCCATGGAGCCGCTGAACTGCGTCGTCAGGCTCGACAAGGACGCCTGCCAGGTGTGGAACGGCGAGCAGTTCCAGACCGTGGACCAGGCCACCCTGGCCGGCGCGCTCGGGCTCAAGCCGGAACAGGTGACGCTGAACATGCTCTATGCCGGCGGCAGCTTCGGCCGGCGCGCCAACCCGCATTCGGACTACCTGCTCGAAGCCGCGTTCGTCGCCAAGGCAATCCGCGGCAAGGACTACGCCGGGCCGGTGAAGCTGATGTGGACCCGCGAGGACGACATGCGCGCCGGCTACTACCGGCCG
>DATMWM010000499.1:0-3997 GCA_035562535.1 Rhodocyclaceae bacterium
GTTCCTGGGGGTTGGGGTGCGGAATGTTACCCCCGCCGGGATGGCGCGGCCAAACCCCGCGCGCCGCGCGGCCGGTGCGGGTTCGACGTCCGGATCGGGAAAGGCGCGGGCGGCGCTGGGATACACTGGCCGCTTCCAGTCCAGCGAGCTTCGGCGATGCTATGAACCAGTCAGCCCCGGCCCGATCCGCGGTCGCCGCACGCATGGCGCAAATAGCGCCCTTCCACGTGATGGAACTGCTCACCCGCGCCCGCGCCCTGGAGGCGCAGGGGCGACGCATCGTTCACATGGAGGTCGGCGAGCCGGACTTCCCGACGCCGCAGCCGGTCATCGAGGCGGGCGTGGCGTTCCTGCGCGGCGGCAACGTGCGCTACACGCCGGCGCTCGGCATGCCGGCGCTGCGCGAGGCGATCGCGGCCTTCTACGCCGATCGCTACGGCTTGAGCATCGACCCGGACAGGGTGATCGTCACCGCGGGCGCCTCGGGCGCGCTCACGCTCGCGATGGGCGTGCTGGTGAATCCGGGCGACCGGATCCTGCTCGCCGATCCGGGCTATCCCTGCAACCGGCACTTCGTCCGCGCGTTCGAGGGCGAGCCGCAGGCGATTCCGGTCGGCCCGCCGACCGACTACCAACCCGCGCCCGAGCAGGTGGCGGCGGCTTGGTCCGCGCGCACGCGCGGTCTGCTGGTCGCCTCGCCGGCCAACCCGACCGGCACGCTTATCGCGCCGCGAACGATCGAGGCGCTGGCGGGATTGGTGGCGCAGCGCGGCGGCACGCTGATCGTCGACGAGATCTACCACGGCCTGACCTACGGCTGCGACGCGGGGACCGCGCTGGCGGTGAGCGACGAGGCCTTCGTGGTCAACAGCTTCTCGAAGTACTTCGGCATGACCGGCTGGCGGCTTGGCTGGCTGATCGCGCCCGCCCGGTTCGTGCGCGACATCGAGAAGCTTGCCCAGAACCTGTTCATCTCGCCGTCGGCGCCCGCGCAGCACGCGGCGCTGGCGGCGTTCCGCCCGGAGACCATCGCCATTCTCGAGGCGCGCCGCCGCGAGTTCCAGGCGAGGCGGGATTTCCTTCTGCCGGAACTGCGCAAGCTGGGCTTCGTGATCGGGGCGCGGCCGGCCGGCGCGTTCTATCTGTACGCCGACACGAGCGCATTCGGCGCGGACAGCCAGGCGTTGTGCGGCAGGCTGATCGAAGAGGCCGGCGTGGCGATCACGCCGGGGCTGGACTTCGGCGAGAACGCGCCGCAGCGGCACGTGCGCTTCGCCTACACGACCGGGATGGAGGACCTCGCCGAGGGCGTGGAAAGGATCCGGCGTTTCCTCGGCGGCTAACGGATCGCCTCGGCGACGATGCCCTGCAGCAGCGAGCGCATCGGGTCGAACGCCTTGCCGGCCGGCGGCGCCCGATAGGCTACGAAGACCTTGCCGGCCTGGTCGGGCAGCGTATAGACCGCGATCGTGAACGGGCAGAAGGCCAGGTGGCGCGGATCGGCCTCCATGATCTGGCGGGACACGCTGGCGCTGCAGAATTCGAAGACCTCGCCCTGGGTGTAGACCTTGCGCTTCGCGCCGACGTCGGCCGCGGTCCGGTCCAGCATCTCCGCCACCTTGGACACCGAACTGATCACCAGACCCTTGCCCTCGATCGCGGAGCCGACGTTGTCCTTGACCGCATCGAACCCGCCGGAAACGGTCGCCACGACCACCTCTTCGGCCGCGCGCGCCGGACCGGCCAGCACGAGCAAGGTAGAAACCATCGCCAGGATCAGCCGCATCGTCGTCCTCGGGGAGTTGTGGGCGGGCGCTTCGAAGGAAAGGGACTCAGGCGCCGGCAGGCGTGGAAGCGCGGCGCGAGGCGTGCTGACGCAGCGCCTGCTCCAGCCTCTGCTTTTCCGCCATGACCTTGGTGGCGTATTGGGACTCGGAGTCGGACAGCGCGCCGGCATACTGCTGCAGGCCCGCTTCCAGGCTGCCCATGCGCTGGATCGACTCTTTCAGGACCTGCGCGCCGACCTGTATGTTGGTCTCGGGATTCAACAGCGCCACGTGGTCCGCTCCCTCTGCCTCGAGCTTGTCCTGGTGGTACTTGGGGATCACCTGCATCAGGCCGCGGGCGCCCATCGCGCTCTCCGCGAAGGGATTGAAGCGCGATTCGATCGCCATCACCGCCAGAATCAGCAGCGGGTCCAGACCGACGCGGGAGCCCGCCGCATGCGCGGCCGACACGAGCGGTTCGATCGCGTCCCCCGACACCCGGTACTTGCGCGACAGATAGTTCACCACGGCCCGCATCTCGGGCCGTTGCGGTTTCTCCTCGGCCGTCGCGACCACGGAATCCTCGATCGTCTCCGCGGGCGCGGCGGCTACCTCTTCCGCATTCGCGGCCCTGATCGGCCAGTACGGCGACAGGGCGCCGGTGAAATAGGCCGCCAGCGCGACGCTGACGACTATACCCATGACCAGCAGACCGCCATGGGCGAAATGAACAACGAGCGCGGCAGCATTGGCTGCCAGCCTCTTGAGACGCGATGCGTGGTGCATGCTTTCTCCTTTCCTGGCCTCTTTCCCCAGCGGACGACGACGCGCCCCGGACGCATGGCGTCCAAGTCGAGTCCTGGCTGCAACTGCGATCGGCACGGGGTTCCGCGCCGGCAATTCGACCGTTCCGAGGCTCTTCGAGCCCCAGCCGGTCAAGAAAAGACGAAAGAGCGGCTAAAGATTGGCAAATGCGTGTCGCGTTGCCTTTTTGAAACTTACCGACCCGACACTGCCCGGGGCTGACCCCAACCCCGCACGAGCCGGCTGCGACACGGCAGGCGGATGCTATCCGGAACCGGGCTATAAGTCAATGCTTATGGATCGGGCACGCCCGGAGCCCGAATTCCAATGGAACTGCCCGAGAGGAAACCGCCCGGAAGGCGCCCGCCGACCGTCGATGCGGCGCCGGCCTGAAACAGGCAGGAAGATAAAAGCGCGGACACCGGCCGCGGGCGCCGTCACGCCCACGGCCGACCGATGGTCCGCGCCGGCGTTCCGACGGTCAGGAGGGCCGCGATCCGCTCGGGAAGGGCCAGGCCGCAGCCGGATTCAGCGAAGACTTCAGGCCAGGCGTCGCCGCGGTCGAGGGAGTGGCCGCAGTGGCTGCCGGTACCGCCGGCGCTGCCTCGGGCTTGGCGGCGGCTTCGGGCTTCTTGGCGGGCGCCTTCTTCGGGGCCGCAGCCTTCTTCGCTGCCGGCTTGGCCGCAGGCTTGGCCGCCGGTTTCGCTGCAGGCTTCGCAACCGCCTTCTTCGCCGCCGGCTTCTTGGCAGCGGGCTTGGCGGCAGCCTTCTTGGCAACCGGCTTCGCGGCGGCCTTCTTCGCCACCGGCTTCGCCGCAGCCTTCTTCGCCACCGGCTTCTTGGCCGCCGGTTTGGCGGCAGCCTTCTTCGCCACCGGCTTCGCGGCAGCCTTCTTCACTGCGGGCTTCTTCACAGCCGCCGCCTTCTTCGCGACCGGCTTCGCCGCAGCCTTCTTGGCTACGGGTTTCTTCGCGGCGGGCTTGGCCGCCGCCTTCTTGGCCACCGGCTTCGCGGCAGCCTTCTTCACCGCGGGTTTCTTCGCCGCCGCCGCCTTCTTGGCCACCGGCTTCGCGGCAGCCTTCTTCGCGGCCGGCTTCTTCGCAGCCGGAGCCTTCTTCGCCGCTACCGGCTTCTTCGCGGCAGCAGCCTTCTTCACCGCCGGCTTGGCGGCGGGTTTCTTCGCAGCGGGCTTCTTCGCCGCAGCTTTCTTCGCGGCTTTCTTGGTGGTCTCAGCCATTGCTTACCTCCTTCGCTTGATAACAGGAATGAACACGAACGACTGCAACCCGTCTGAACAAGCACGGCTCATCCAGGCGCCCGGCGAAATACCCGGCACCTTGAATCCCTCATGTGGCGCGTCGCCCCGAACCGAAGCGGAGGTCCGGCAGCGACAGGTTGCAGGGCCGACGCCCCGCCGTCCTGGCATC
>DATMWM010000500.1:0-4216 GCA_035562535.1 Rhodocyclaceae bacterium
GAGTCGGTGCCCGGGCCGTAGAGCTTGAGCGCCTGGTTCGGGAACGCGGGATTGACCTGGTTCCAGTTGGTCACCTTGGTCTGCGCCTCGGGCTCCCACATCTTCTTCAGGTCCGCCACGCTGATGCTGCTGAGCGGATTCTTGGGGTTCGCCACCACCGTGAGCGCATCGAAGGCGATCGGCAGTTCGATGTACTTGATGCCGGCCTTCTTGCACTCCTCCATCTCGGAGGCCTTGATCGGCCGCGAGGCGTCGGCGATGTCGATCTCGCCGCGGCAGAACTTCTTGAAGCCGCCGCCGGTGCCGGAGATGCCGACGGTGACCCGCACGGAGCCCTTCTTGGCCTTCTGGAACTCCTCGGCCACCGCCTCGGTGATCGGGAAGACCGTGCTGGAACCGTCTATCTTCACCAGGGCCTGGGCGAAGGCGGTGCCGGAAGCGAAGGCTCCGGCGAGGGCGGCCGCCGCGGCGGCGAGGTGGAACCGTTTCATCGTGACCTCCTGTTAGCGCTGAAAGCTGTATGGCAAGCGCCGGAAGTCTATGTCGGCAATGTTACGGCGACATTACAAGGTGCACCGCAGCAATCGCCCGGGCGCTCAGCCGAGCGCCCGCTCCACCGACTCCGCGATGGTGCGCGCCAGACGCTTGACCAGGCCGGCGTCCCGGCCCTCGACCATCACGCGCAGCAGCGGCTCGGTCCCGGAAGGCCGCAGCAGCACCCGGCCCTGGTCGCCGAGTTCCCGCTCCGCCGCGATGCGCGCCTCCTCCAGTCCGGGAACCGTGCGCCAGTCGAAGCCGGGGCGCAGCTTCACGTTGACCAGCGTCTGGGGATACAGGGTCAGCCCCTCGCAGGCCTCGGCCAGCGAGACCTTCTGCTGGCGCAGCGCGGTCAGGACCTGCAGCGCCGAGACGATGCCGTCGCCGGTGGTGTGCCGGTCCAGGCAGATGATGTGTCCGGAGTTCTCGCCGCCCAGCTTCCAGCCGCGCTCGTGCAGGGTCTCCAGGACATAGCGGTCGCCCACCTTGGCCCGCGCCAGTTCCACGCCCAGCCGGCTCAGGGCGTGCTCCAGGCCGAGGTTGGTCATCTGGGTGCCGACCACGCCATCCACCTTGCCCTCGCGCAGCCGCTGGCGGGTGATCACGTAGAGCAGCTGGTCGCCGTCGAAGAGCTGGCCGTCGTGGTCGGCCATGAGCACGCGGTCGGCGTCCCCGTCCAGGGCCACCCCGTAATCGGCGCGGCTTTCCAGCACCGCCCGCTTCAGGCTGGCCGGCACGGTGGCGCCGACGCCGTCGTTGATGTTCAGCCCGTTCGGGTCCACCCCCACCCGCACCACCTCGGCGCCGAGTTCGTGGAACACGCTGGGCGCCACGTGATAGGACGCGCCGTGGGCGCAGTCGACCGCGATCCGCAGCCCGCGCAGGTCCAGGTCGTGCGGGAAGGTGCTCTTGCAGAACTCGATGTAGCGGCCGGCGGCGTCCTCGACCCGGCGCGCCTTGCCCAGCCGGGCCGATTCCAGGCAGCCGATCGGCTCCTCCAGCCGGGCCTCGATCTCCTCCTCCACCTGGTCCGGCAGCTTGGTTCCGCCAGCGGAGAAGAACTTGATGCCGTTGTCCTGGTAGGGGTTGTGCGAGGCGGAGATCACCACGCCCGCCTGCAGCCGCAGCGCGCGGGTGAGATAGGCCACCGCCGGCGTGGGCATCGGCCCGGCCAGCATGACGTCGACCCCCGCCGCGGACAGTCCGGATTCCAGCGCCGCCTCGAGCATGTAGCCGGAAATCCGGGTGTCCTTGCCGATCAGCACGGCCGGCCGCTCCCCGTAGGGCAGGCTCTCCCGGGCCACCAGGGTGAGCCCGGCGGCGTAGCCCAGCCTGAGCACGAAGTCCGGCGTGATCGGCACCTGCCCCACGCGCCCGCGCACCCCGTCGGTGCCGAAGTATTTTCTCCCCATCTGTCCTCTCCCTTATGCGCCCGGCAGGCCGGCCACCCGCCATACCGCCAGGGCGTCCCGCGTCGCCGCCACGTCGTGAACCCGCACGATTCTAGCGCCCCTGGCCACCGCGGACAGCGCGGCGGCCACGCTGGCGGCCATTCGCTCGGTCACCTTGCGTCCGGTGAGCTTGCCGAGCACCGACTTGCGCGACAGGCCGACCAGCACCGGGTAGCCCAAGGCGCAGAGCGCGTCCAGCCGGCGCAGCAGTTCCAGATTGTGTTCCGCGGTCTTGCCGAAACCGAAGCCGGGATCGATGCAGATCCGCTCCGCGGCGATGCCGGCGCGCCGGGCAACTTCTGCCCGCTCGACGAGGAACTCGCCGACCTCCTTGACGACATCCGAATAGACCGGATCGGCCTGCATCGTGCGCGGCTCGCCCTGCATGTGCATCAGGCACACGCCGGCGTCGCAGCCGGCGGCGGCCTCGATCGCCCCCGGGGCCTGGAGCGCGCGGATGTCGTTGATCATGGAAGCGCCGGCGGCCACCGCCGCGCGCATCACCTCCGGTTTCATCGTGTCGATCGACAGCGGCAGCGGCAGGTCCCGCAGCGACTCGATCACCGGCAGCACGCGCCGCAGTTCGTCCTGCGCCGACACCGGCTCCGCGCCCGGCCGCGAGGATTCGCCGCCGATGTCCAGGATGTCGGCGCCCTCCTCCGCGAACCTGCGCGCCTGCTCAAGTGCGCGCGCGGCGTCGCCCGCCAGCCCGTCGCCGGAGAAGGAATCGGGCGTGACGTTGATGATGCCCATGACCAGCGGGCGGTCGAGCGGCAGGCGGAAACGGCCGCAGTGCAGGAAATTCAAGTTGCTTCAACCCCGAAAAAGCGAAGGCCGGATCGACGCTCAGCCGATCCGGCCGGATGGCACCCGGCGGCCTCAGGCCGGCGCGGTGGCGGTCGGCGCGGCGCCCGGGGAACTGTCGGCCGAGGCCTTGGGCGGCGCCGAGGAAGGCTTGGGCGGCCGCGGCGGCTTGCCTTCCATGATATCGCCGATCTGGTCGGCGTCCAGCGTCTCCCACTCCAGCAGCGCCCGGGCCATGGCCTCGACCTTGTCGCGGTTCTCCTCGATCAGGCGGCGCGCCAGGCCGTACTGCTGGTCGATGATGCGGCGGATCTCCGCATCCACCTTCTGCATGGTCGCCTCGGAGACGTTCTTGTGCGTGGTGATCGAGCGGCCGAGGAAGACCTCGCCCTCGTTCTCGCCATAGACCATCGGTCCGAGGTCGTCGGACATGCCCCACTGGGTAACCATGCGCCGCGCCAGGTCAGTGGCGCGCTCGAAGTCGTTCGAGGCGCCGGTGGTCATCTGGTGCATGAAGATCTCCTCGGCGATGCGACCGCCGAAGAGCACCGAGATCATCTGCAGCAGCCGTTCGCGATCCTGGCTGTAGCGGTCCTCCTCGGGCAGCTGCATGGTCACGCCCAGGGCACGGCCGCGCGGAATGATGGTCACCTTGTGCACCGGGTCGGTCTTGGGCAGCAGCTTCGCCACCACCGCGTGGCCGGACTCGTGGTAGGCGGTGTTGCGCCGCTCATCCTCGGGCATGACCACCGACTTGCGCGCGGCGCCCATGATGATCTTGTCCTTGGCCTGCTCGAAATCCTCCATGTCCACCAGGCGCTTGTTGGCGCGGGCGGCGAACAGGGCGGCCTCGTTGACCAGATTCGCCAGATCCGCGCCGGCGAAACCCGGTGTGCCGCGCGCCAGGATGTCCGCCTTGACGTCCGGGGCGATCGGCACCTTGCGCATGTGCACCAGCAGGATCTGCTCGCGGCCGCGAATGTCCGGCAGCGGCACCACCACCTGCCGGTCGAAGCGGCCCGGGCGCAGCAGCGCCGGGTCGAGCACGTCCGGCCGGTTGGTGGCGGCGATCACGATCACGCCGGCCGTGCCTTCGAAGCCGTCCATCTCGACGAGGAGCTGGTTCAGCGTCTGCTCGCGCTCGTCGTTGCCGCCGCCCAGGCCGGCGCCGCGCTGGCGCCCGACCGCGTCGATCTCGTCGATGAAGATGATGCAGGGCGCACTCTTCTTGGCCTGCTCGAACATGTCGCGCACGCGAGCCGCGCCGACGCCGACGAACATCTCGACGAAGTCCGAGCCACTGATGCTGAAGAACGGCGTGTCGATCGAGGCCAAGCCGGAAGAGCAGCCATCCTTCCTGATGAGCTTGTTCATTTCCTGGTTCCCCATGCTGCTACTGATTGGTGTGTGGATATTCTTCATGC
>DATMWM010000501.1:0-8570 GCA_035562535.1 Rhodocyclaceae bacterium
GTAGGAGAACAGCGGGCTCGGCTTGTGCAGGCGGCATACCGCGATCCAGTCGGCGCCGTGCCGCTCCGCCAGTTCGGCGGCGGCGTCCGTATGGTCGAACAGGTAGCCCTCGGCGCGGTCGGCGGCGGCCTGTTCCCCGGGCGGCAGTTCGACCACGCGAAGATCCGCCGACCCGGCGAGCGCCTTGCGCAGCAGCGGGCCGACCGCTGCGGCCTGCGCCCCGGCTTCGGGCGAACCGGCATCCAGCGTCAGGTCGCGCAGCTCGAAATCCAGCACGGCGATGGAGCGCTGCGCGGCCGAGTCCGCGCTCCATGCAATCAGCGCGAACAGCAGGATGGCGAAAGCGGCGATGCGGGTGGAGGGCGCGGCGGTCATGTGCGGCTCCCGATCGGAAGGTGCCCTGCATTCTAGACCGCGCCGTGGTGCGGCCGGTCGCGCCGGCTCACCGACCAGAGCATGGCGCCGATCAACGCACCGGCGACCACGGTGGCGATGATCGCCATCAGCCAGAAACCGGCCGCGCCCATCGGCGCCACGTTCGCCGGCCCGATCGCCAGTCCATGGAAGGCGAGCCGGTAGCCGCCGGCCAGCCCCAGGCCCCAGAAGCAGACGACGTGGATCAGCATCGGCGCAAGCGTGACCTTGTAGCCGCGCAGGGTGAAGGAGCCTATCGTGTGCCAGGCGTCGAAGAGCAGGAACACCGAGACGTAGCCGATCAGTCCCAGGGCCACGGCGCGCACCGCGGTATCGGTGGTGTAGAGGAAGATCAGGGGCTGGGCGGCGAGCCACAGCGCGGCGCCGAAGATCACCGCGAGCGCGCAGCCGAGCGCAAGGCCCGCGCCCGCCGTGGCCCGCGCGCGGGCTCGCTCGCCCGCGCCCAGCGCCTGGCCGGTCAGCACCAGCGTGGCGCTGGCGATCGACAGCGGCAGCATGTAGAGCACGGCGTTGATGTTCGCCACCACCCGGTGCCCGGCCACCACCTCCGGGCCGAGCCGGGCGACGAACAGAGCGATCAGCGTGAAGCTGGTGATCTCGACGAAGTTCGAGAAGCCCATCGGCGCGCCCAGGCGCAGCATCTCGGCGAAGGCGCGCGGCTGGGGTCGGCGCCAGCGCGAGAACAGACGGTACTGGCGGTAGCTGCGCCGCAGGCCGAGGTAGCCGACCGCGCACGACAGGCCGAACCAGGACACCGCGGCGGTGGAGGCGGCGCAGCCGACCGCGCCGAGCTCCGGCAGGCCGGCGCGGCCGTTGATCAGGGCGTAGGCCAGCGGCACGTGCAGCACGGTGCCGAGCAGCGCGATCACCATCATCGGGCGCGGGCGGCCGAGCGCGTTGTTGAACGAGTGGAAGGCGCGGTAGAGCATCACCGCCGGGATCGCCCAGGCCGCGGTGGCCATGTAGGCGCGGGTCTTGGCCTCGACCGACGGCGTGAGCCGGCTCAGGCCGAGCAGCGGGTCGGGGAAGGCGAGCAGCAGCGCGCCGGGCAGGCTCAGCATCAGCGCCAGCCACACGCCCTGCTGGAAGGCCGGACCGATCGCCTCGCGCCGGCTGGCGCCGTGGTGGTGGGCGACGATGGGCGCGATCGAGTGGATGATGCCCGCCAGGGCGAAGACGATCGAGATGTACAGGCCGCCGCCCACCGCCACCGCGGCCAGGTCGTCGGTGGCGTAGCGGCCGGTCATCACCGTGTCGGCCACGGTCATGCCCATGGCCGCGAGCTGGGCGACAAGCACCGGCCAGGCGAGCTGCAGGATCGGGCGGATCGGAAGCGGCTGCAAGGAAGACGGCGGGGGAGGAATCGCGCAAGTGTAGCCGCCGCCGGGCGGTTCAGGCGAAGAGGCCGTGCAGGTACCAGCGGTGCGGCGGGGCGATCTCGCGGAACACCCAGAGCAGTTCCTCGCCCGGCCCGGCGGCGACGAAATAGTCGCGGCAGGCTTCGGCCTCGTCCCACCAGCCGGACTCGATGCGCTCCGGCCCGGCGAGCAGCTTGAGCGGTCCCTGCCGGCAGGGCGCGTCGTCCCGGGTCTCCAGCGGACGGGGCTCGCGCAGCAGCCACAGCGGGCGCGGGCCGGCCGCCTCGCCGGCGGGCTGGATGCTGCCCGGCTCGGCGGCGCACCAGGCGCGCTCCGGGCGGTGGTCCGGCAGGCTGCGCAGCCCCGTGACCGCCTCGGCGCCGAGCCGCGCCCGCAGCCTCTCGATCAGCAGCGGCGGAGCCTCGGCTTCCCGGCGGGCGTCGCCGAACAGTTCCGCGGCCGCGCCGGCCAGCGGGGCGGGCTCGGCCGCCTCCAGCGCCACAGCGGTCACTGGACATTCCAGGCCGAGCCGCGCCAGATGTTCGCGGGCGAGCAGGGCGAAGCGGGCCTCGTCGCGGCTTGCCGTGCCGAGGGTGACGGTGAGCTCGGTCGGCTCGCGGCAGTCGTGCTCCAGGTGCAGCGTGTAGCGCTCGATGCCGGCCTGCCGCGCCGCCAGCCAGGCGGCCAGGCCGACGAACAGGCGCCGCGCCGCGAACAGCAGCGTCTCCGCCCCGGCCGCCGGGAGCGGCAGCTCGATGCGCGCGGCATGGCGCAGCGGCGGCGGGAACCAAGGACGGGGATCGGGCTGCCGGCCCAGCGCCCGGTCGAGCGCGGCGAGCAGCGGGGCGGCGCTGCGCCGCGCCAGGCCGGCGCGCGGCAGGGCGAGGCAGTCCTCCAGCGTCACCGCGCCGATCGCGAACAGCAACTCCAGAGTCTGCGCATCGGCGTCGGTGAGGCACAGCGGCAGGCCGCCGAGCGCCTCGGCGAGCCTCTCCAGCTCGAGGATCAGGCTGCGCCGGCTGCCGCGCGCCAGCCAGCGGGCGGCCAGCGGCGTCGGCGCGCCGGAGATCTCGGCGAGGAAGCCGAGATCGCGGCAGCCGCGCTCCAGGCGCCGCATCAGGCTCTCCGGGCCGCCGAACAGGCGCAGGCTGGCCGAGGCCTCGATCAGCACGCAGGCCGGCGGGTCCAGGCTCACGCTTGGGGCGAACTGCAGCAGCCAGGCGGCGATCTCGCGCAGCGCCTCGTCCTCGGCGCGGGGCTCGCGCCGGCGCACGATCAGATCCGGGGCCAGGGCGAGCGCGCTGGCCACGCCCAGCCCGGCGTGCACGCCCAGCCGCTGGGCGGCCGGGTTCGCCGCCGCCACGCGGCGGGACTCGGCTACCGCCAGCGGCGCCGCGCTCGCCGCCGGTTCAGGCGCGCCACGCTCGAACACCTGCAGCGGCAGGTTCGGCAGGTAGAGGGCGAACCAGAGCATGGGGCGCATCCGGCAGGTCGAGCAGCAGCGGGCCGGGCAGCGGCGGGCCGCGGCGCTTGAGCACATGCACGGCGAGCCGGCCGGCCGCCGGCTCGACCTGCAGGCGCAGCGGCGCGGGCGAGGGCTCGCGCGCCGCCGCCGGCGGGCGGAACAGCACCGCCAGCGTCTGGCCGCCTTCCGCGGCGAGCTGCAGGCGGCGCAGGGCGTGCAGGTCGGGCGAGCCCAGCCAGGCGAGCAGGGCGCTGCAGGCGCCGCAGGCGAGCGCCTGGCGCGCCGCCCAGATCGCCTCGGCGGGCGAATGCGGGCTGACGACGGCCAGCCGGGCCGGATCGATGCCGGCGGCCTCCAGGGCGGGCGCGTAGGGGATGTGCGGCGGCGCGAGCCACAGGATCCAGCGCCGGCTCTGCCGGGAAAGTCGCCGCAGCGCCGGCAGCAGCAGCGAGACCTCGCCGATGCCCCGGGCGCCGGCCAGCACCTCGGTGAGCACGCCCGGCGGCCAGCCGCCGCCCGGCAGCGCCCCGTCCAGCGCGGCGAAGCCGGTCGGCACACCGGGGCGCGCCGCGGCGGCCGGGCCGTCGCCGCGCCAGAGCAGGGTGCGGAGCGCGGACGCCGCTGCCGGCAGCGGTTCGACGGCGGTCATGCGAGGCTCCGGAACGGTTTCGGCTAGAGCGCCTTGCCGCCGCGGATCAGCCCGACCGCGATGCCCTCGATGGCGAAGGCGTCGCGCCTCGGGTCCACCACGATCGGCGCGAAATCGGGGTTCTCCGGCAGCAGTTCCAGCGTGCCGCCGCGGCGCTTCAATCGCTTCACCGTGACCTCGTCGCCGATCCGGGCGACCACGATCTGGCCGCTGCGCGCTTCGGCGGTGCGATGCACCGCGAGCAGGTCGCCTTCGAGGATGCCGGCCTCGATCATGCTTAAGCCCCGCACCTTGAGCAGGAAGTCGGCGCGCGGTTTGAACAGGCCCGGGTCGATCTGGTAGCGGCCCTGGACATGGGCCTCGGCGAGGATGGGCTGGCCGGCGGCGACCCGGCCGATCAGCGGGATGCCGAGCGCCTCGCGCAGGCGGATGCCGCGCGCCCGGCCTTCCTCGATCTCGATCAGGCCCTTGCGCGCCAGCGCCCGCAGGTGGTCCTCGGCGGCATTGGCCGAGCGGAAGCCGAACACCTGCGCGATCTCCGCCCGGGTCGGCGGGTAGCCCGAGGACTCGACGGTGTCGCGGATCAGCTGCAGGACTTCGGCCTGGCGCGGGGTGAGGGTGAGGGTGAGGGATTGGTCGGCCACGCGGGCCTCCGGAGGCGGGTTTGCGATGGCTGTATTTTTATACAGCCATCGGCGGATTGCAAGCGTAACGGTGCCCGCCCTCAGCGGCGATCCATGACCAGCACCGCGGCCCCCTGGAAGCGGCCGCGGCGCAGGTCCTCGAGCGCCTCGGCGGCCTGCTCCAGCGCATAGCGCCGCACCTCGGTGCGCACCGGAACGCGCGGCGCCAGGGCGAGGAATTCCTCGCCGTCGCGCCGCGTCAGGTTGGCCACCGAGCGGATGCAGCGCTCGCCCCACAGGATGCGGTAGGGGAAGCTCGGGATGTCGCTCATGTGGATGCCGGCGCACACCACCGTGCCGCCCTTGTCCACCGCCGCCAGGGCCTGCGGCACCAGGCCGCCCACCGGCGCGAAGATCAGCGCGGCATCCAGCGGCCCGGGCGGGGCCTGGTCCGAATCGCCGGCCCAGACCGCGCCCAGCTCGCGGGCGAACGCCTGGGCCTCCGTGTCCCCCGGCCGGGTGAAGGCATGCACCCGGCGGCCCTGGTGACGCGCGACCTGGCAGACGATGTGGGCGGCGGCGCCGAAGCCGTAGATGCCGAGTGTCCCGGCGTCGCCGGCCATCGAAAGGGCGCGGTAGCCGATCAGCCCGGCGCAGAGCAGCGGCGCCGCCTCGGCCGCGTCCGCCTGCTCGTCCATCGGGAAGCAGTAGCGCGCGTCGGCGACCGTGTATTCGGCGTAGCCGCCGTTGATCTGGTAGCCGGTGAAGCGCGCCTGCCCGCACAGGTTCTCGCGTCCGGACGCGCAGTGCCGGCAGCGGCCGCAGCTCCAGCCCAGCCAGGGCACGCCCACCCGCTGGCCGGGCGCGAAGCCGGCGACGCTCGCGCCGACCGCGGCGACGCGGCCGACGATCTCGTGGCCGGGGACGATCGGCAGTTTCGGCTCGGGCAATTCACCGTCGATCAGATGCAGGTCGGTGCGGCACACGCCGCAGGCCTCGACCTTCAGCAGCACCTGTCCGGCCGCCGGATTGGGCACCGGCAGGGTGACGAGCCTCAGGGGCTGTCCGGGCTCGCCGAGCAGCATCGCGCGCATGGTCTGGGTCACGATCGTCCTCCGGAATGGTCGTCGGGATTGCATCGGGATTGCCGTTCGGGAATTGTGGCGCAGGTGCCCGCGCGTTCGTATTGACTTGCGTCGACTGCGCCCGGATGATGCGCGATCGGTTCGTTTCACGCTTTCCGGTTTTTTGCTTTCGATGGGATAGAATCCGCCGGACCGTGGGGTGCCAGATCGAACGCCTGCGCGTTTCGCCCGATCCCGCCGGAGGCCAGGAGAAGACATGCTGCAAGCCGGACAACCCGCACCCACGTTCAGTTTGCCCGACGCGGACATGGAGACGTTCGATCTCGTCTCGCTGCACGGCAGGATCGCCGTGCTGTTCTTCTATCCGAAGGACGACACCCCGGGCTGTACCCTGCAGGCGATCGAGTTCAGCGACCACGAGGACGAATTCACGCGTCATCACTGCACGGTGATCGGCCTGTCCAGGGACGACTGCCTGACGCACGCGGAGTTCCGCGACAAGCACGGGCTGTCGGTGCGGCTGCTGGCCGACACCGAGGGCGAGGTCTGCCGGCTCTACGGCGTCTGGCAGTCCAAGGAGGTGGACGGCGTGAAGAAGATGGGCATCCTGCGCTCCACGTTCATCATCGACAAGAAGGGAATCCTGCGGCACGTCCATTACGGCGTGAATCCCCGGGGCCATGCCGCGGAAGTGCTCGAGCAGGTCAAACAACTGGATCGGAAGGGATCCCATGCAGATCGCGAAAAACACGGTCGTCACACTGAGCTACCGGGTGTCGGACCCGGAGGGCAACCCGATTGACGAGGGGAAGGATCCCCTGATCTACCTGCACGGCGGCTACGCCGGCATCTTCGCCGCGATCGAGCAGGCCCTGGAGGGCAAGGAGGTCGGCACCGAGGTCGGGGTGAAGTTGCAGCCGGAGGAGGCCTTCGGCGAATACGATCCCGAACTGGTGCGCATCGAGTCGCTGGCCATGTTCCCGGAGAACATCGAGGTCGGCATGCAGTTCGAGCGCATGACCGAGGACGGCGAGGAGGACATCCTGTACACCATCACCGACATCGCCGACGGCAAGGTCGTGGTGGACGGCAACCATCCGCTGGCCGGCGTGGCCATCGTCTTCCAGTGCACGGTCACCGACGTGCGCGGCGCGACCCTGGAAGAGGTGACCCACGGCCACGTCCACGGGGCCGGCGGCCACCACCATTGACGGCCGGCCGCCTGCCGGCGGCGCTCAGCGCAACACGCGGCCCTGGCGGTCGAGGATGGTGATGTCGGTGTAGCGCGAGCCGGCGTGGTTGCCGGCCGCGTAGCCGATGAAGATTCCGCCGGCATCGAAGTCCCGGATCGCTTCCAGCGCATCCCGCAGTTTTCGGGCGGTCGGGTTCGGCCCGGCCCGCTTCAGCCCCTCGGTCAGGACCTTGCCGATCAGGAAGCCTTCCAGCAGGGTGTGGTTCAGTTCGATGCCCTGCGGCTTGAAGCGCTCGTAGGCGTCCTGCAGTTCGCGCGAGATCGGCACCCCGCGCGAGTTCGGGTCGGGCACCACCTGGACGATGCCGAAGCCGTGGGCGACCTCGTTGCCGACCTTCTTGGCCACCTGCGGGCCGTCGGTGACCGACACCGAGATCAACTGCGCGAGGTGGCCGGCGGCGCGGAACTGCTTCAGGAACTCCGCGCTGGCCGCGGTGTTCGAGACCATGATGACGCCCTGGGGCTGCGCGGCGCCGATGATCCGGACCGCCTCCTCGACCTTGGTGGTGTTCTTTTCGTAGGGCGCCTTGGCGACGAGTTCGATGCCGGCCTTCCTCGCCGCGGCTTCCGACCCGGCCAGGCCGTCCTTGCCGAAGGGGTCGTCCTGGTAGAACACCGCGAGCTGCTTGAAGCCGATGGTGGACAACTGCTGGATGATCTTGTCCACTTCCTCGCTGTAGGTGGCCCGCACCTGGAAGATCCAGGGATTCACCGGCTTGACCAGCGAGGTGGCGCCCGAGCGGGCGCCGACCAGCGGCACGCCGGCCTCGGCGAGCACGCCGTCCTTGATCAGGGCCTCGGTGTTGCCTGTGCCGACGATGCCGGCGAAGGCGACCGGCTTAGCCTCCCGGGCAAGCTCTTTCACCAGCCTGATCGTTTCGTCCGACTTGTAGCCGTCGTCCTTGGACACCAGCCTGAGCCGCGCGCCGTGAACGCCGCCAGCGGCGTTGACGCGGTCCAGGTAGAGCTGGATGCCGGCGCGGATGTGGGTGCCGGTCGGCGCCAGAGGCCCGGAGAACGGCGCAGCCTGGGCAATCACGATCTCGCCGGGACCGGGAGCGGCGGTTGCCGCAACGGCCAGCAGCGACGCGGCTGCGGCGATCAGGAACGTTGCTCTCATGGTGGTCCTCCTCTGGGTTGGGGCCGGTGCCCGGGGCAAGGGCAGAGCAAACCGGATTAACGTCACCGCCCGGCAACTCTTCAGGCTGGGCCCCGGCATCCTGCCCGCCCGACGCCGCGATCGACTACGGCTCCCCGCGGCGCTCGCCCGGATAAGATCGGGATTCGAAGCGGAACAGTCCCGGCGCCGCCTCGTTGACGGTCACCTTGATCCAGCCCATGAAGGGCGATCCGTAGGTTTCCACCCTGGTGAAGTTCGACAGCGGTCCGCCGCCGCGCCTGAGCAGCGGCCGGTCGACCTGCATGACGTGGCCGTCGCCGTGGGCCAGCACGACCTGGCCGGGAAACGCCTCGACCTGCGCGGCGAGTTGCTGGAGCAGGGCGCGGTAGGCGGCCTTCGGCCGGCCCCGGGCCGCCGCCTCGAAGTCGGGGTCGGCCTGCATCATGATTACGATGCCCGCGAGCCGCTTGCGCCTGGCCAGCGCGAACGAGGAATCGATCCAGGCCCGGTTGGCCCGGCTGCGCGCAACGAACTCGGCGTTCGGCGCCGCGGCGCGGCCGATGTTGTTGTTGCTGCCCGAAAC
>DATMWM010000502.1:0-3167 GCA_035562535.1 Rhodocyclaceae bacterium
CCCGGGCCCTGACCGGGCGCTTCAGCGCCTCCAGAGCGCGGATCACCGCGGTCAGTTCCATGCGGTTGTTCGTGGTCCGCGCTTCGCCGCCGCAGAGTTCCTTTTCCTGCCCGCCCGAGCGCAGCAGGACGCCCCAGCCGCCCGGTCCCGGATTGCCGCTGCAGGCCCCGTCGGTGTAAATCTCCACCGCGTCGTTCACCGGTTGCGGTCCGTGTGCTGCTGCACTACCGGCGCCAGCGCCTTAGCGCGGGCCTTGCGCTCGCGCCAGGCCGGCGTGATCAGGCGCATGCCATGCACCCGCTTGATTGCTTGGACCATGTAGACCGCGCCGGCGATCGGCCACCAGCGGCTTCCCGCCAGTTCCATGAATCGCCAGCGGTTCAGCCATTTCTGCTGGGGAAGCGCGGGCGCGTAGCAGCCGAAGCTGCCCAACTGGGTCTCGAAGCCGAGCAGTTTGAGCCAGTCCTTCAGGCGCAGCACGCCGATATAATTGCCCTGCCAGGGAAACGCCGCGTCGCGCGGGCTGAGCCGGCGACGCATGCCCCACAGGCTGTAGGGGTTGAAGCCGGTGATCACCACCTGTCCCTCGGGCACCAGCACCCGTTCCACTTCCCGCAGGATCTGGTGCGGGCTGGCGGCGAATTCAAGCGTGTGCGGCAGGACCACCAGATCCAGGCTGGCGGCGGCGAAGGGCAGGTGCTGGGGATCCGCCCGCACCGCCGCAGGTCCGTCGAGATCGCAGCGCACCCGCAGCGGCATGCGATTGGCGCGCAGGAAATCCGCCGCGGTCAGTCCGACCTGCAAGGCATTGAAGCCGAAGATGTCCGCGACCAGGGCGTCGAAGCGCTCCTGTTCCCAGCCGATGACGTACTCGCCCAGCGGGGAACGCATCCATGGGCCCTGGCCGGGAATTGACATTTGTTCGCAAGCGCCGAGAATCTGGACCGATGGACGTCCTGCCGCTACGGGCCTTCCGTGACAACTACATCTGGGTGCTGCGTTCCGGCAGCCGCGTGGCCGTCGTCGATCCGGGCGATGCCGACCCGGTCATCGACTTCCTCGAACGGGAGCGGCTGTCGCTGTCGGCCATCCTGATCACGCACCATCACCGGGACCATACCGGCGGGATCGCGAAGCTCCTGGAACACACCTGCGTCCCGGTATTCGGGCCCGCCGACGAGCCCATCCCCGGGGTAACCGTACCCCTGCGCGAACCGGCGTCGATCGAGGTACCAGGAATCGGCGCGGTCTTCGAGGTAATCTCCGTGCCGGGGCACACCCTCGGGCACCTCGCCTATTATGGGGCAAACGTCCTGCTCTGTGGCGACACGCTCTTCGGCTGCGGCTGCGGCCGGCTGTTCGAGGGAACGCCCGGCCAGATGTGGCAGTCGCTGTCCAGGCTCGCTGCCCTGCCCGGCGACACCCTGGTCTATTGTGCCCACGAGTACACGGAGGCGAACATCGATTTCGCCCGGGTCGTCGAGCCGGACAATCCCGCCCTGCTCGAACGGGAACGGCGGGTGGGCGAACTGCGCGAGCGCAATCTCCCCTCGGTGCCGTCCACGCTGGACGAGGAACGGCTGACCAATCCCTTCCTGCGGGCCGCCGAGCCGGCTGTCGCCGCCTCGGCCAGCCGCTTCGCCGGCAGGCCGCTGGACGGCCCTGCCGAGGTATTCGCCGCGCTGCGGCAGTGGAAGAACGGATTCTGAAGCGCGGCAGACCTCAATTTTCGCCCGGGTCGCCGCCCAGCCCGTAGGTCACCACCCGGTTTCGCCCGGCGCGCTTGGCCTCGTACAGCGCCGCGTCCGCCCAATGCACGAGTTCGCTCTCGCCGCCTTCGGCCTGCGGCACCAGGCTGGCCACGCCGCCGCTCGCCGTCACGATGCGCGCCACCGTCGAACCGCTGTGCGGAATGGCCAGGCCGACCACGGCGATGCGCATGCGCTCGGCGATATAGGCGGCACCGCGCGCGTCGGTGTCCGGCAGGATGATCGCGAACTCCTCGCCGCCGAAGCGCGTCACCCGGTCGCCGGGCCGCCTGGCCTCGGCCGCAAGCGCATTGGCCACCGCCTTGAGGCACGTGTCGCCGCTCTGGTGCCCATATACATCGTTGTATTGCTTGAAGAAGTCGATATCCCAGAGGATCACCGTCAGGGGCCGGCGGGCGCGCGCCGCGCGCCGCCACTCTCTGGACAGCGATTCGTCGAAATGGCGGCGGTTGGCGATGCCGGTGAGCCCGTCCACCGCCGACAGACGGCGCAGTTCCTGGTTGGCGGCATCCAGCGCCCGCGTGGTGGCAAGCAGCGCCTGCCGCATCTCCATGATGCGCTGCATCGCCCGCAGCTTGGCCCCGAGCACGACCGGGCTGACCGGCTTGGTGAGATAGTCGTCGCCGCCGGCGGCGATCCCCTTCTCCAGGTCTTCGTCGCCGGTGCGCATGGTCAGGAAGATGATCGGCGTCCAGTCGCCCGGCCCCTCCCGCTCGCGGATGCGTCTGGCCACATCGAAGCCGTCCATGCGCGGCAGCACCACGTCGAGCAGCACCAGGTCGGGCCGGTGCTCGCTCACCATCTCGATTCCTGAAAATCCGTCGCTGGCCGTTAACGGTTCCATGTTCAGGCTGCGCAGATGTTGCGACAGCGCGTTGCGAGCGGTGGCGGAATCCTCGATGACGAGAATCTTCATGGTGCGCGTGTTGTTCCGGGCGTCCTGGGGCGCGGGTGCGGATTATGGCACCGAACCGCCGCAGCGGCCGCCGGGCGCCTCGGCGTACCGCGCCCGGCCCGGTGACGGCTTGCTGCAGGGCAGCGCGGCCGGATTGACTGGAATCGAGCGTGGGGATAGCATTCGCCGCTGTTACAACCAAGTGGCGCACATGTACGACAAGAAATCAGCGCTCCTTTTCCTCGTCGCCCTGCTCGGTTCCCTGAATGCCCCGCTGCTCCACGCGGCGGACCCGGGCGATGCGGAACCGGACACGATCGCGGTCCAGCAATCGATCGCCAGCCCCGACCCCGTCACCGCCGCGCCCGCCGAAACCGATCTGGGCCTGAGCGAACTGCCTCGTCCCGCAGTGCCCACGCTGGACCTGACTGCCGAGCCGGCGGACCTCTGGGAACGCATCCGCAACGGCTTCGCCATGCCCGACCTGATGAGTCCGCTGGTCA
>DATMWM010000503.1:0-9990 GCA_035562535.1 Rhodocyclaceae bacterium
CGACTACGCTGTGCACTCCGCGGTGTACTTCTGGGACAAGAACAAGCTGAACCAGCTCGCCGACGCGGACGACGTCGTGGGGCTGACGCGAAAGATCAATGGTGGCGAAAACGGCCTGGCCCATCGCAAGGAGTTGCTGAACAAGGCCAACGGCCTGCTCGCGATGCTCGAACTGGCCGGATCCGCCATCGCCTGATCGGCCGATGCGGTCCTGGATCGTCGAGCCGCTCGCCCGGCGATTCGCCGGCGGGATGTCGAGCTGAGTAAGTATCCCCCGGCATAGCCGGGGGCATTAAGTTGTGAGCCGCTCAAAGCGGCAGGTCGGGGTCGCTAACGCGGCCCCGCGTTCTTGGGGCCACCTGCTGGGTGGCTACTCACCTCCACAGGCCGAGTTGATCCAACCGCTCGTCCTCCTGCTCCTGGTTCTTGATGTACTCGCGGATCACCGCCTCGTCGCGACCGACCGTCGAGACGAAGTACCCGCGGGCCCAGAAGTGCTGCCCCACGAAGTTGCGCTTGCGCTCCCCATACACCCGCGCCAGGTGGATCGCACTCTTGCCTTTGATGAACCCGATGACCTGCGACACCGCGTACTTCGGCGGGATGGCGATCATCATGTGCACGTGATCGGGCATCAGGTGCCCTTCCACGATCTCGCTCTCCTTCTGCGCGGCGAGCCTGCGAAACACCTCCCCGAGGTGCCGGCGCAGTTCCCCGTATAACGTCCTTCGCCGGCGCTTGGGGATGAAGATCACGTGATATTTGCAGTCCCATGCCGTGTGGCTCAAACTTTCGAACTTGTCCATCTGGATTCTTCCTTTCGTGTGCTTGGCGGCTCACGATTGAAAGTTTCCACGATGGACAACCCCTGAAACGTCAAACTTCTACTGCCTCCCCGGCATAGCCGGGGGGCCTCCCTTGGTAGCTAGGCCGTCCTACGGAGCGCGCTGCCAGATCGGCGCCCCGTCGCGCCACACCTGCCTGACCCGGTGGTAGGGCACCCAATGCACCCGCCCGTCCGCGTCGGTCAGGAGGAAGCCGAAACGGCTCTCGGGGTCGTCGTGGATCTCGCGCAGATCAACCCGGATCAGCGCCTGCTCGACCCGGTCCCAGTAGGCGATCTCGAAGCGCCCGCGGCCGAAGGCCGGGTCCCAGCGGATGCGCGCCAGCAAATCGTGCAGCGGGGTCATGGCCCCTGCGACCGGGATTCAGTCCGACGCGCCGGCGGTCCCTTCGCTCACCCATGCGGCGGAACGCACGGCCGGCTTCCCGTCCGCGCCCGGAAGGAAATCCACCCGATAGATCGATCCGTTTGCCGGCTTGTAGCGGGTTCGCTCGAACAGATCCTCCAGCGCAAGCTCGTGGATCGCGCCGAGCAGGATCCGGTTGCTCCAGTAATGTCCGACGACGGCGAGCGTGCGTCCGCACGCCAGTTCCTCGCGCAGCTCGGTCCATGCCCTGCCGACCCGCCGGTAGACGTCGTTCAGGCTCTCGCCGCCCGGCACCGGCTCGAACAGGAAGTCGTGCCTGAGCTTCACGCTCTGGTCGGTCTTGGACAGTCCCTGGAATCGGCCGTAATCGATTTCCTTCAGTTCCTCGCGCACCGCGACCGTCAGGCCGAGGCGGGCGGCCAGAGGCCGCGCCGTATCCAGGGCGCGGCTGAGCGGGCTGGAATAGACCGCGTCGATTACCTCGCCGCCGAGGCGCGCGGCCACGGCGCGGGCCTGCTCGATGCCGACCGGATCGAGCGGCTCGTCCTCCCAGCCGACATATCGCTGCCCGTTGCCGCCGGTCTGGCCGTGGCGAATGACGAACAGCCGGCCGCAGCCGGAGGACTGGCCGCTCACTGCGTGCCGGCCGGCTCGGCCTTGGCCACGGGAACAGCCGCGCCCTCCTCCGGCGCCCAGCCGCCGCCCAGCGCGCGGTAGAGATCCACGTAGGCGGTGAAGCGCGAGAAGCGCGCCGGATCCACGGCGTTTTCCGCCAGGATGAGCGCGCGCTCGGCGTCGAGCACGGTGAGGAAGTCGCCGGCGCCTTCCTTGTAGCGGATCTCGGCCAGGCGGAACGCCTCGCGGGCGTGCACCGCCGCCTCCTGCAGCGCGTCCTCCTGCCTGGCGAACTGCTCGATGCCGGCGAGCGCGTCCTCGACTTCGCGAAACGCCGACACCACGGTCTGGCCGTAGTTGTAGGCCAGTTCGGCCTTGCGTCCGCGGGTGAAATCGACCTGCCCGGAAAGCGCGCCGCCGTCGAAGATGGTGGCCAGGATGTTCAGGCCCAGGGTATAGAAGCCAGTCGGGCCGTCGAACAGGCGGTCCAGGCTGGAACCGGCCACGCCGCCGCGCGCGGTGAGTTGGACGGTGGGAAAGAGGGCCGCGCGCGCGGCCGAGATGTCGGCGTTGGCCGAGATCAGGTCGGCTTCGGCACGGCGGATGTCCGGGCGGCGCTCGGCCAGTTCGGAGGGCACCCCGATCGGCACGTCCGGCGCGCCGATGCGCCGCAGCGAACCCGCCGGTATCGGCAGCGAACCCGGCGCGCGGCCGAGCAGCACGCAGAGGTTGTCGTAGGCCACCTTGCGCGAGCGGATCAGCGGGGGGATTCCGGCCTCGATCGCCGCCACCTGGGTGAGCTGGCGTTCCACCTCCAGGCGCGAGATCTTGCCGGCGCCGCGCTGCGTCTCGAACAGGCGCAGCACCCGGCGCGAGTTCTCCAGGCTGCTCTGGGCGGCGGCGAGGCTGTCGTTCAGCGACAGGATCTGGAAATAGCTGAACGCCACGTCCGCGGTCAGGGTGATCCGGACCACGTCCTGGCCATAGACCGTGGCGAGCAGCGCGGCGTCGGCGGCCTCGGCGCCGTAGCGGTTCAGGCCCCAGATGTCCAGCTCGTAGGACACCCGCGGCGCCAGGGTATAGAGCGTGGTCCCGGGACCGGACTGGCTCTTGGCCCGGTCGGCCGCTGCGCCGATCGTCAGGCCCGGGTAGAGCGGCGCGGCGGCGATCCGCGCGTTGGCCTTGGCCTGTGCAACCCGCGCCCCGGCAGCCTTGAGATCGAAGCTGCCGGCCTGCGCCTCGGCCACCAGCCTGTCCAGTTCCTCGTTGCGGAAAACCTTCCACCATTCCGGCTCGGGCCAGGCGCCCGCGGTCACGCCGGCCGCGGGCACGGTCCAGGTTTCGGGCGCAGCCACGTTGGGCCGCTCGTAGGGTTCGCGTAGCGCCGTGCAGCCGGCGAGCAGCAGCAGCGCCGGCCAGATCAGATGTCTGAGCATTGGATTCACTCCTGCCTCACTCGGTCGCCAGCGCGACCACCGGGTCCAGCTTCGCGGCGCGGCGCGCCGGAAGGAACCCGAACAGCAGGCCGATGATGAAGGCGCTGCCGAAGGCCAGCAGCACCGGGGGCAGCGAATAGACCACGGGCGAGCCGAAGCGCGAGGCGATCCAGGCCGCCGCCAGGCCGCCGAGCACGCCGACGATGCCGCCCACCGCGCAGACCACCAGCGCCTCGGTGAGGAACTGCAGCAGGATATGCACCATGCGCGCGCCGGTGGCCATGCGGATGCCGATCTCGCGCACCCGCTCGGTCACCGACACCAGCATGATGTTCATCACCCCGATGCCGCCGACCAGCAGCGAGATCGCCGCGATCGAGCCGAGCAGCACGGTCAGCGTATTCTGGGTTTCGGTGGCGGTCTCGAGCAGCGAGGCGGTGTTGCGCACCTGGAAGTCGACCCGCTTGTGGCGCGCGGTCAGCAGCTCGGTGATCGCCTTCTCGGTCTCGTCGATGCGCTCGACGTCCGCCACCTGCACGGTGATCGCGCGCACGTAGCGGCGGCCGAACAGGCGCATGCGGCCGGTCGACAGGGGCATGAAGACGGTGTCGTCCATGTCGCTGCCGAAGGTGGTGGCGCCCTTGGCGGCGAGCACGCCGACCACCTGGAACGGGATGTTGTTGACCAGCACGTAGCGGCCGACCGGATCCTCGCCCTGGGTATAGAGGTTCTTGACCACGGTCTGGCCGAGCACGATCACCGGCGCGAAGCTGGTGACGTCGGCATCGGAGAAGAAGGCCCCGCGCGCCGCCGCCCAGTTGCGCGCCGCGGCGTAGTCGGCCCAGGTGGCGTTGCCCGAGGTGACGTAGTCGTTGTCGCCGGCGCGCACCGTGACCGCGCTGGTGAATTCCGGCACCGCCCGCAGCACGTTCGGCAACAGGGCGATCGCCTCCGCGTCCTCGGCCACCAGCGAGGCGGTCTCGTCGCGCGTGCGCACCCGCCCCGCGCCCGGGCGCACCACCAGCAGGTCGGTGCCCATGGCCTCGATGCGCGAGAGCACCGACTGCTTGCTGCCGTCGCCCAGCGCCAGCATCGCCACCACCGCGCCCACGCCGATGATGATGCCGAGCAGCGTCAGCACGGTGCGGAACAGGTTGGTGCGCAGCGAGCGCACCGCCATCGTGGCCGCTTCCATGACCTCCGGCATCAGCCGGCCGTCCGCCGCCGCCACCACCGTCGGGGCGGCGGGTGCCGCCGCGAGCCGCTGCGGGGGCGTCCCGCTGTCCTCGACGATCAGGCCGTCCCGGATCTGCACGGTGCGCTCCGCCTCGGCGGCGAGCTTCGGATCGTGGGTGATCAGGATCACCGTATGGCCGGCGCGGTGCAGCTGGTGCAGGAGTTCCATCACTTCCGCGCCGGACTTGCTGTCCAGCGCGCCGGTCGGCTCGTCGGCCAGGATCACCTTGCCGCCGTTCATCAGCGCGCGGGCGATCGACACCCGCTGCTGCTGGCCGCCGGAGAGCTGGGTCGGCCGGTAGTCCAGCCGGTCGCCCAGCCCGAGCCGGGTGAGCAGTTCCCGGGCGCGCTCGATCCGCGGGCTCGCGGCGACGCCGGCGTAGATCGCCGGGATCTCCACGTTCTCGGTGGCGGTCTCGTTGGCGATCAGGTTGTAGCGCTGGAAGATGAAGCCGAAGGTGCCGCTGCGCAGCGCCGCCAGCTCGTCCGGCCCCAGCCGCGAGACGTCCCGCCCGGCCAGCAGGTAGGTGCCGGAACTCGGCCGGTCCAGGCAGCCGAGGATGTTCATCAGCGTGGACTTGCCCGATCCGGACGCGCCCATGATCGCGACGAACTCGCCGGCATGGATGCGCAGCGAGACGCCGTGCAGCACGGTCACCGCCAGACCGCCGGAATCGTAGGTCTTGGTCAGGTCCCGCAGTTCGATCAGCGGTTCGGATGCGTCCATGTGCTCAGAATGCCCGTCCGGGCACGGGCAGCCGTTTCGAGGATTGCTCCTTTTCCTTCTGGGCGACGCCCACGACCACCATCTCGCCCTCGGCCAGGCCGGACAGCACCTGGGCCTGCAGCCGGGTCGTCACGCCGACGCTCACCTCGCGCTCCTCGACCTGGCCGTCCTTCACCACCCGGACGACGTAGGTCCTGGCCTTCTTCGCGCCCTCGCCGGCGGCCTTGCCCTCGCCCTTCTTCGGCTTATCCGCCGTGCCCTCGGCCTTGGTTTTCGTCTTCTTCACCGGCTGCAGCGCGGCCGCGGGCACCAGCAAGGCATCGTCGGCCTTGGCCACGACGAAGTAGACCTGGGCGGACATCTGCGGCTTGAGCACCTGGTCCGGGTTGTCCACGTCGAACAGCGTGTTGTAGAGCACCACGTTGTTCACCGTGTCGGGCGTGGGCAGGACCTGGCGCACCTTGCCGGTCCAGCGCCGCTCGGTCTGGCCGAGCGTGTTGAAATACACCGGCATGCCGACGCGGATCTTCGGCACGTCGGCCTCGGAGACCTGGGCCCAGACGGTCATGGTGTTCAGGTTGGCGATGCGCAGGATCACCGGCGCCTGCTGGCTGGACACCAGGGTCTGGCCCTGGCGGGCGGTGATCGACACCACGGTGCCGGGCATCGGCGCGTAGATCTTCGCGTAGCGCAGGTTCGCCTCGTTGCCGCTCAACTGCGAGGCGGTCTGCTGGATCTGCGCGCGCACGGCCAGGACCTGTGCGGCGGCCTCTTCCTCGGCCGCGGCGCTCTGCTGCAGCAGTTCCTCGCTCACCGCGTCGGCGGCGAACAGCTTCTTGTTGCGCGCGTGCTGCTGGGCGGCCAGCCTCTGCTGGGCCAGGCGCTCGGAAAGCTGCGCCTGCAGGCTGCGCAACTGCGCCTGCGATTCCTCGACCTTGGCCTGCAGCAGCGTCGGGTCGATCTCCGCCACCAGCTGTCCCTGCTTCACCGTGTCGCCGATCGCCACGTGCAGGGTTTTCAACTGGCCGGTGACCTGGGTGCCGACGTCGACGAATTCCAGCGGCTGCAGGTTGCCGATCGCGGACACGGTCTCCTCGATCGAACCCTTCTCCACCGGTTCGGTCAGGAAGCGCTCGGCCTTGTCCTCCGCCCTGGACAGGAAGAAATAGGCGGCGGCAGCGCCTGCCAGCAGCAGCACGAGGAGCCAGAGCAGGGATCGGGTCGGCTTGTTCATGTCGGAACCTGTCGGAATCTCGGACGATCAGCGAAGTTGTTCTGAATTCGACGCGCCCGCTCGGGCGGCCGCGCCATGGTATACGGGATTCATCGCCATCCCAAGGCGCCATGCGTGACGCAAAGCACGCCTGGCCCGATCATGCCGCCGCTGCCCGGCCGCCGGGCGGCGGCGCAATCCGGAACAGCTCGCAGTAATGGCCGCCCAGCGCCGCCAGGTCTGCATGGCTGCCCTGCTCGACGATACGTCCGTCCTTGAGCACCAGGATCCAGTCGGCGCCCTGCACCGAGTAAAGCTGGTGGGCGATCAGCAGCGTGGTCTTGCCCTCCTGGAGGTGGTGCACCGCCTCGCGGATCAGCGCCTCGGCGTCGGCATCCACCGCCGAGGTCGGCTCGTCCATGATCAGGATCGCCGGGCGCTTGACCAGCGCGCGCGCCAGCGAGATGCGCTGGCGCTGGCCGCCGGACAGCGTGCCGCCGCCCTCGCCGAGTTCCTCGTCGTAGCCGTCCGGCAGCGCGGCGATGAACTCGTGGGCATGCACCTCGCGGGCGGCCTGCTCGATCTCCTCGTCGGTGGCCTCCGGCTTGCCGTAGGCGATGTTCTCGCGGATCGTGGTGCCGAACAGGATGGTGTCCTGCAGCACCACGCCGATCTCCCGGCGCAGCGACTCGCGGCGGTAGCGGCGCACGTCCACCCCGTCCACCAGCACCCTGCCCTGGGTGGTGTCGTAGAGCCGCAGGATCAGGTTGGCAATCGTCGACTTGCCCGCGCCCGAGGCGCCGACCAGGGCCACGCGCCGGCCGGCCGGGATGCTGAAGGACACGTCGCGCAGGATCGACTTGCCCGGCTCGTAGCCGAAGGACACGTTGTCGAAGACGATCTCGCCGCGCAGGCCGCTTGCCTCGACCGCGTCCGGGGCGTCGGTGATCTCGGGCTCGATCTCAAGGATCTCGCTGATCCGCTCGGCGCTCACCGAGGCCTTGGAGAAGCGCGCCGAGATCCGCGCCATGGTGCGCACCGGCTTGTAGATCTCCCTGATGTAGGCGACGAACACCAGCAGGTCGCCCGGTGTCATCGCCCCGTCCAGCACCCGATAGCCGCCGACCAGCACGCCGACCGCCGTGCCGGCTGCGCTGACCAGGTCCACCAGCCGGGTCGCCGCGGCCTCGCGCCGCGCGGTGCGGATGCTCTCCTCCATCGACTCGGCGGTCTCGGTCTCGAAGCGCTCGCGCTCGTAGCTCTCGCGGCCGAAGGCCTGCACCAGCGGCACCGACATCAGCAGCTCGCCGATGCGCGAGGCGACCTTGCCCTCGTTGCGCCGCTGCCGGCGCGCCGACTTGCGCACCGCCTTGAGCACGTGGAACAGGGTGAAGAACAGCACCGGGAAGGTGGCCAGCACCACCAGCGCGAGCTTCCAGTCCAGCAAGAACATGACCACGAACATGGTGCCGATGGTCAGGGTGCTGGTGAGGAAGGTGAGCGCCGATTCCGCGTAGACGTCCTTGAGGATGTTCGTGTCGCTGGTCACCTTGTTCAGCAGCTCGCCGGTGCGCGCCCGGTTGTGGAAGGACAGCGACAGGCGCTGCAGGTGATCGAACAGCTCGCTGCGCAGCGCGTAGACCATGCGGTAGCCGATGCGCGAGGTGAGGAACATCTGGTAGAAGGCGAACACCGCCGAGGCGAGCGCGACGACCACCAGCGCGGCGGCCAGCACCGCGAGCGCCACCGCCGGGCCGTGGCCCATCACCCCGGCCACCGGCGCAAGGTATTCGGGCAGCGGCTTGCCGAGCAGCACCTGGTCGAAGATCAGCTTCATCGGCCAGGGCGCGAGCAGCGCCGCGACGGTCGTGCCGAGTATGCACAGGATCGCCAGCGCGAGATCCCCGCGCGCGCGCTTCAACTGCGCGCGCACGATCTGCTGGAAGCGGGTACGGGTGGCGGGCCGCATCAGGACTACATCCAGCGCGCGAGCCGCTGCTCGGAAAGTTCGAGCAGCGTTGCCGTGAACGGCTGCCGCTGCGGGAACAGCGTGCTCAGATAGACGTGGCGCACCAGCGTGAGCTGCGCGTAGGCGTCGACCGCCGCGGCCGCGTCGCTGCCGGCGAGCTCCAGGTAGCGCTCGCGCAGCGCGCCGGCGAACGCCCGGTAGGCGCCGAGGTCGCCGGTCTCGCGCAGGGCCTGTTCCTCGACGTGGGCAAGAAAGTTGCCGATGTCGACGCCGGGATCGCCGATGCAGTACAGGTCGAAGTCGATCAGGAACAGCCGCTCGCCGGAAACGATGACCTGGTCCTGGTAGAAGTCGCGGTGTATGCCGGTGGCAACCGGCGCGGCGACCGAGGCGCCAAGCCGGTCGCAGGCAGCCAGCAGCCGCCCGATCCGGCCTGACCATTCCGGCCGCTGGCGCACCACCTCCGGCAGCCGCTCGTGCAGGATGCGCAGCTCGTCGGCCATGGCGTGGCTGCGTTTGGTCGGCACGCCGCAGCGGTGCACCTTGCGGGCCGCCTCGGCGATGCGCGCCCCCAGCGGCTCGGCGCCCGGCCGGCCGAACAGCTCGCCCGACGGCACGCCGGCAACCTTGTGCTGCAGCCACAGGTTCAACTCCGGGAAGCAGGCAATCGCATCGGGCACGCTGACGCCGTCGGCGCTGTCCTCGGCG
Organism: Rhodocyclaceae bacterium; assembly: GCA_035562535.1. GTDB lineage: Bacteria > Pseudomonadota > Gammaproteobacteria > Burkholderiales > Rhodocyclaceae > DATMWM01. The sequence goes on from DATMWM010000503.1 coordinate 9,116, forward strand.
AAGCCGGCGCCGCTCAGCGCCCGCTGACGCTCGAAGACGGTTTCCGGGCGATGTTTCGCCCGAGCCTTGGCGATCAGCGTCAGTTCCCGGCTGCCGTCCGGGGTCGCGGTTTCCAGGCGGTACTCGATCAGGCAGCGGCGGCCCGGTTTGTGGCGCACGACCCGGATCTCCTGCAGCCGGGCCGGCCCGGAGCCCGGGCGGAAATCGCGCAGCGCGGCCTCCAGCCGCGGCGCCATGTGCACGGGATCGAGCGCCCGCGCCATGTCTCCCAATGCAGCATCGGCGGCGATCCCGAACGGATCCGTGACCGGCGGGCTATCCAGGGAAACGGTGCTCAAGAACCTGCTCCCAGACCGACAGCATCTGGTCCACCTGATGGGCGAGCGAGAACCGGGCGATCGCCCGATTGCGCGCGGCGGCGCCGAAACGCGCCCTCTGGCCGGGATCGCTCAGCAGGCGCTCGAGCGCGGCTGCGAAGGCCGCCGGGTCGCGCGGCGCAACGATGTAACCGGTTTCACCATCGGCTACCAGGTCGGCGTTGCCACCGACGTCGGTGGCCACCACCGGAACGCCGGCGGCGGCCGCCTCCATCAGGCTGACCGGCATGCCCTCGGAATCGCTGGACAGGACAGAAACGTCCGCGCGCTGCAGCCAGTCGCGCACCTGATCCTGGTCGGCGGCGCCGGGCATGTCGACGACCTCATCGAGCCCGAGTTCGCGCCGTGCCGCGAGGACCGCCTCGCGCGCCTTGCCGTCACCGAGCAGCGCGGCGCGGAAGGGCACACCGCGCGCGCGCAGCAGCGCCAGCGCCTCAAGCAGCACGCGATGGTTCTTCACCGGTTCGAGCCTCGCCACGCAAACCAGCGTGGGAACAT
>DATMWM010000504.1:0-3114 GCA_035562535.1 Rhodocyclaceae bacterium
TGTCGCCCCCCGGGAAGAACAGCGGCGAGACCACGTGCGAGTCGGTGGCCATCACCAGCCGGCCCGGCGCGCCGGCCAGCAGCGCGCCGTCGTTGCCCTGGCGCAGGTAGTCGTTGTCAAAGGCGGCGAGGAAGAGTTCCTCGATGAGCTGGGCCATGGCCCGCCCGCCGCTGCCATGCGTCATGTCCACCCGGCCCTGCTTGAAATCCACCGGCCGGATATAGCCCTTGCGGACCCCGCTCATGCCGCCGCCCGGTCGCGGAACCGGCCGTAGGTGTAATGCGCCGCGCAAGCCCCTTCCGAAGAGACCATGCACGAGCCGATCGGGTTTTCCGGGGTGCACACGGTGCCGAAGATCTTGCAGTCCTGCGGGCGCTTCACGCCGCGCAGGATCGCCCCGCACTCGCAGGCCTTGTTGTCCGCCACCGAGCGGTACTCGATGCCGAAGCGCCGCTCGGCGTCGAAGGCGGCGTACTTCGACTTGATGCGCAGCGCCGAATACGGCACCTCGTTCAGCCCGCGCCACTCGAAGCTGCGGCGCAGCTCGAACACCTCGGCCACCATCTGCTGGGCCTTGAGATTGCCCTCGCGGGTCACGGCCCGGGTGAACTGGTTCTCCACCTGCGCGCGGCCCTCGTTGAGCTGGCGCACGATCATCAGGATCGCCTGCATCACGTCCAGCGGCTCGAAGCCGGCGATGACCACCGGCTTGGCATATTCCTCGGCGAAGTGCTCGTAGGGCCGGCTGCCGATCACCGTCGACACGTGCGCCGGGCCGATGAAGGCATCCAGCGGCACCGTGCCGTATTCGCGCACCTCGGGCGACTCGAGGATGTTGGCGATCGCCGAGGGCGTGAGCACGTGGTTGCAGAACACCGTGAAGTTGGCGAGCTTCAGCTTCTCCGCCTGCAGGATCACCACCGCGGTCGGCGGCGTGGTGGTCTCGAAGCCGATGGCGAAGAACACCACCTCGCGCTGCGGGTTCTCCTGCGCCAGCTTGAGCGCGTCGGCGGCGGAATAGATCATGCGCACGTCCGCGCCGCGCGCCTTGGCCTTGAGCAGGCTGAGTTGTCCCGAGGCCGGCACGCGCATGCAGTCGCCGTAGGTGCACAGCATCGCGCCGCGGTCCAGCGCCAGGGCGATCGCGTTGTCGATGCGCCCGATCGGCAGGACGCACACCGGGCAGCCGGGGCCGTGGATCAGCCGCACGTTGGCCGGCAGCAGGTCGGCGATGCCGTAGCGCGAGATCGCGTGCGTGTGGCCGCCACAGAATTCCATGATGTGGTAGCCGCGGTCCGGCCGCACCTCGCGGGCCACGGCGGCGGCCAGCGCGCGCGCCACCTTGCCGTCGCGGAACTCGTCGATGTACTTCATGGGTCGGCGCCGATTCAGCCGGCGCTGGCCAGCGCCGCCTGGCGCTCGTGCTCGGTCAGCTCGGCGAACAGCGCCAGCGTCTTCTCCGCCTCCTCCGGGTCGAGCCGGTTGATCGCGTAGCCGACGTGGGCGATCACGTAATCGCCGACCTTGACGTCGTCGACCAGCGCGAGCGAAATCTCCTTGCGGATGCCGCCGACATCGGCGAGCGCTATCTCGTTCTCGGCGAGCCCGACGATCTTCACGGGAATTGCCAGACACATGGTTCAGCTCCTCTGCAGACTGCGCGCGGCCACCCAGGCCTGGCCCAGGCTCAGGCCGCCGTCGTTCGGCGGCGCCTGCCGCGCTTCGAAAACTTTCAGGCCGCGCGTGACCAGCAGTTCATGCAGCCGCGCGCTCAGGATGCGGTTCAGAAAGCAGCCGCCGCCGAGCGCAACGCGCCGCAGGCCGGCGGCGCGCGCCGCCTCGCCCGCCCAGTCCGCCAGCGCGGCTGCCAGGGTGGCGTGGAAGAGCGCGGCAGCGTAGCCGATATCCTTCTCGTCCGCCAGCGTGCGGATCAGCGGCAGCAGGTCGAGCACGCCGTCCGCGCCGACCGCGTAGCCGTCGGCCAGCGGCGGTACCGGGCCGTGCCTGCCCGCCAGACCCTCGTAGAGCATCGCCGCCTGGCCCTCGAAGGCGGCATGGTCCTTGATCCCCGCCAGGCCGGCGGCGGCGTCGAACCAGCGCCCGCAGCTCGTGGTCAGCGGAGCGTGCGCACCGTTGCGCAGCATCACGGGCAGCGCCTTGGCGGCCGGATACGCGAAGCGGGCGGCGATCTCGTCGGTCCTGTCCAGCGCGTGCAGCGCGGCAGCCGCCATGCGCCAGGGCTCCCGCGCCGCCCGGTCGCCGCCCGGAAGCCGCAACTCGCGCAGGTGGCCGACGCGATCGAAGCCGTCGACCGAGACCCGCAGCAACTCGCCGCCCCAGGCCGCGCCATCGCTGCCCAGGCCGACGCCGTCCAGCGCGATGCCGAGCACCTCGTCCTCGATGCCGTGCTCGGCGATCACCGCCGCGATGTGGGCATGGTGGTGCTGCACGGCGATCAGCGGCACGCCGCGGGCACGCGCAAGCTCGGCGGCATAGCGCGAGCTGTGAAAGTCCGGATGCAGGTCGCAGGCCACCGCCTGCGGCACCACCTGCAGCAGGTCGGACAGCCGCTCCACAGCCTCCTCCAGCGCGCGGCAGGTGGCGGCATTGTCCAGGTCGCCGATGTGCTGGGACAGGAAGGCCTGGTCGCCGCGGGTGAAACACACGGTGTTCTTGAGGAACGCCCCGCAGGCAAGCACCTGCTGCACCGGCCCGGCCAGCCGGATCGCCCGCGGCGTGAAGCCGCGCGCGCGGCGGATGAATTGGACGGGGGCAGTGAGGAGTGAGGAGTCAGGGGCGAGGGGTAAGGCATAGCCGCGGCGGTCCGTATCCCACAACTCCTGACTCCTGACTCCTGACTCCTGACTCCTCACCACCGAATCGTCGCAGCGCGTCACGATCTCCCGGTCGTGCATGACGAACGCGTCGGCGATGCCGGCGAGCCGCGCCAGCGCCTCCTCGTTGCCGATGACCAGCGGTTCGCCGCCGGGGTTGGCACTGGTCATCACCAGCGCCAGCGGCTGCGGCCGGGCCATCCAGTCGATGCCCTGGGGCCGGCCGGCGGCCTCGTGGAATAGCAGGTATTGCAGCGGCGTGTAGGGCAGCATGAGGCCC
>DATMWM010000505.1:0-7374 GCA_035562535.1 Rhodocyclaceae bacterium
CCGCCGGATCGAGCGCCCTGAACGGGCAGATCCACACCGGCAGGATGCCGATCTCGCGCAGCAGGAAGTCCAGGAACGCCGCCGCCCGCGCGACCGGGATGTCGACGTCCTGGATCACCGGTTCGGGATGCCGGCCGGCGAGCCGGTCGAGCAGCCGCGTCAGGCCGATGCGGCTGTTCCAGCGCATCATCCTCGTGTAGAAGCGCGAATTCAGCCGCGCGCGGCCGAGCAGGCGACGCACCAGCGGATTCTGGGCGCCCAGGTTCTTCGAGCACCAGAACCAGTCGGTGTCCCAGCGCCAGAGGAAATCGGCGGTGCTCAGGTAATCGAGTTCGCGCTCGCGGATCGAGCGGTAGTAGATGCGCTCGAAGGTGTAGTCGCTGGTCCAGGGCGCACGCTCGACGAAGCGGCAGACATTCAGAACGAACTCGCGCGGGCCGAACACCACGCCGTCCACGAAGTCCGCGTCGCCTGCGCAGGCCTCGCCGAGCGCTGCGAAAAACGCCGCCCGATCGTCGAACCGGACGTGCCGCAATTCGACGAAGGTCTGGACCGGGACGGCGCGGACCTTGAGCCGCAGCGCGTAGCCGAGCGTGCCGTAGGAGTTCGGGAAGCCGAAGAACAGTTCGCGATGCGGATTGTCCGCCGCGCAGGCGATCACCTCGCCCCTGCCGGTGAGTATGTCCATCTCGAGCACGGTCTCGTGCGCCAGCCCGTAGCGGAATGACGAGGCTTCGATGCCGACCCCGGCCGCCGCGCCGCCTAGCGTGATCGTCTTCAGCTGCGGCACGACACAGGGCATGACGCCGTGCGACAGGCAGGCGGCCACCAGGTCCTCGTAGGGGGTCATGCCCTCCGCCTCGACCCAGCCTTGCCGCGGATCAACCGCCAGCACGTGGCGGAAGCCGCGCACGTCCAGCCGCCGTTTCGCGCCCTCGGCACGGTCGCGGAAAAGGTTCGAGGTGTCCTTGCGCAGTCCTACCGCGCCGTGGCCTTCGGCGATCTGCGCCTGCAGCCGCGCGCGCCGCCCGGCGTGGTCGGCGTCGGCTGTGGCCGGCTCCATGCTATCCGCGCGGGCCGTACAGAAAGCTCCGGCTCATCGGATAGCCTTCCGGCGAGCCTTTGGCGACGACCACCTGGAACAGATGGGTGCGGCCGCCGGGCGCGCGGAAGGCCTCGGCAGAAGCATGCAGGTAGCTGCGCCAGACGCGCCTGAAGCGCTCGTCGAAGCGCTTGGAGTCGAGCCGGCGGATCTCCTCCCAGCGCCGCTCGAAGCGCTCTGCCCAGGCGTCCAGGGTCGGCGCGCAATGGCGGCGCAGGTTCTCGACGTCCAGCACCTCCAGCCCGGCCTGGTCGAGCGCGGCCAGCGTTTCCGCCAGGCCGGGAATCCAGGCGCCGGGAAACACGTGGCGCCGGAGCAAGAACTCGGTGTCGCCGGCGCCGACGTGGCCGACGAACTGCAGCAGGCCGAGTCCGCCGGGTTTGAGCAGCCGCGCGTGGGCGCGTATCGCCTCCTCCAACTGGTCGCGCCCGGCGTGCTCCAGCAGCTCGATCGAGACCAGCTTGTCGAAGCTGCCGCAGGGCTCGCGGAAGTCCGCCTCCCGCACGGCGATCCGGTCCGCCAGCAGCCTGCGGCCGACCTCCTCGCGCAGCCAGCGGACCTGCTCGGTGACCGTGTCGATGCCGGTCGCAGCCGCGCCGCAGTGCTCGGCGGCGTGGAACAGGAAGCCGCCGAAGCCGCAGCCGACGTCCACCACGCTCTCGCCGGCCTGCAGGCGGATCTTGCGGCAGACATAGTCGAGCTTGTCGCGCTGCGCCTGCTCAAGCGTGCGCGTGCCCTCGCCCCAGTAGCCGCAGCTATAGACGAGTTGGGGCTCGTCCAGCCAGCAGCCGAAGAACTCGGCGCCCAGTCCGTAGTGGGCGCGGGCGTTCGCCTTCGCCCCGGCGAGCGTGCGGTTCGAGCGCGCCAGTTCCTGCCACTGGTTGCGCAGCCAGACCGGCAGGCCCGGCGCCGCGTCGAATCCGCTCTCCAGTCCGGCGCGGAAGGCGGCGCCCAGGTCGCCGTCGATGTCGATGCCGCCGCCGAAGTAGGACTCGAGCAGGCCTGTGTAACCAGTGAGCACCACCCGGGTCTGGGCCGCCGCGGACTTGAAGCGCACGGCGAAGGCGGGCTCGCCGTCCCGGTTCTGGTAGACCGAACCGTCGGCGAAGACGATGCGGAAGCAGGTGGAGGTCCTGCGGCCGAGCGCGTGGACCAGGCTGGAAAGCGTATTGAACATCGTCGAACCTCCGTAGTACGGCGCAGCGACGGTGAACGAGATTCTAGTCGCCTTCCGGAGCCGGCAGCGCGCGTACGCGCGGCAGCCGCGCCGGATCCCAGGACGCCGCCGCCCAGCGCCACAACTCGGCCACGCCGGCGGCCTCCGGCGGCGGCGCATGGCCGAGGAAGGCGAGCGCCGCCCGCAGCACGCCCGCCGGCTCGGCGCCGTCGATCGCCCGCGCCAGCGTCTGCTTCGATAGCTTCTCGCCGGCGGCATTCAGCGCCACCGGCAGATGCAGGTAGCGCGGCGTGGGCAGGCCGAGCAGGCGCTGCAGGCAGATCTGGCGCGGGGTCGAGTCGAGCAGGTCGGCGCCGCGCACCACGTCGGTGATGCCGGACGCGGCGTCATCCACCACCACCGCAAGCTGGTAGGCGATCAGGCCGTCGGCGCGCTGGACGATGAAATCGCCGACCTCGGCCTCCACGTCCTGGCAGACCGCGCCCTGCAGCCGGTCGTCGAAGCAGACCGGGCCGGGGTCGGGCCGCAGCCGGTAGGCGCGGGCGGCGCGCCCCGCCGGCAGGCCCGTGCGGCAGGTGCCCGGATAGCGATGCGAGCCATCGCGGGCGAGCGCCGAGTCGGCGATCTCGCGGCGCGTGCAGGCGCAGCCGTAAATCCGCCCCTGCGAGCGCAGGGTGTCGAGCGCCGCGCAGTAAGCCTCGATCCGCCGGCTCTGCCAGACCACCGGCCCGTCCCACTCGAAGCCGAGCGCCTCCAGCGTGCGCAGGATGGCGGTGGCCGCGCCGGGCAGGTTGCGCGGCGCGTCGATGTCCTCGATGCGCAGCAGCCACGCGCCGCGCGCCGCGCGGGCGTCAAGGCAACTCGCCAGGGCGGCCACCAGCGAGCCGAAATGCAGCGGGCCGGTGGGCGAAGGGGCGAAGCGGCCGCGATAGACCGGTCCCATTTGAGAGACAATACGCACTTTTTCGCATCCTAACCCAGGACGTTTCGTCCGTCGTCGCCGTGATCGGGGTCACCGGGGTCACCGAGGGGCCGCGCCGAAGCGTTCCGCATCCGCCGACTTGAACAGAGAGGAGCACGCATGGCCACCGTCGAACTCACCATGGAAAACTTCCGCGACATGATCGACCAGAACGGAACGGTCATCGTGGATTTCTGGGCGCCCTGGTGCGCCCCCTGCCGCTCCTTCGCGCCCACCTTCGAGGCCGCCTCGGACAAGCACGAGGACATCACCTTCGCCAAGGTCAACACCGAGGTCCAGCAGGCGCTCGCCGGGGCCTTCAACATCCGTTCGATCCCGACGCTGATGGTGTTCCGCGAACAGATCATCATCTACTCCGAAGCCGGGGCGCTGCCGCCGGCGGCCTTCGACCAGTTGATCGCCCAGGTCAAGGCGCTGGACATGGACAAGGTGCGCGCCGACATCGAAGCCGAGCAGGCAAACCAGCCGAAATCCTGATCTGGGCCGCCCGGCCGCGGCCGGGCCCGGAAGGACCGCCATGCCTTCGCCGCTCGCCGGTGAGGAAATCGCAGCCCGGGTGCACGCCGAGCGGGTCCGGCTGCTCTATTCGCTGTCCGCGGGAATCACCGCCGCCAGCGTGGCGCTGGCCCTGGTCGTGGCAGTCCGGCTCGCCGAAACCGTCTCCCCGTTCCGCCTGGCGCTCTGGGCGGCGACGCTCGTCGGTCTCGCCGCCGTGGGGACGCAGGTCCTGCGGCGGTTTCGCGCGGCCCGGCCGCCTGTCGATCCGGCCCTGTGGGAACGCCGGATCGGCCTCCTGAGCGGGGCGAACGGGCTCGCCTGGGGTGCGCTGGGACTGTTCGCGCCGCCGGCCCCGAGCGCATCCGAGGAACTGTTCCTGGCGCTCGTGATGGGGATCGTCGGCATGGGCGCCGCCGGGTCGCTCGCGCCCAGCCGGGCCGCCTTCTACGCCTTCGCGCTGCCGGCCTTCGGCGTGCTCTGGGCCCGGTTCTTCGGCAGCGCGGATTTCGCGCCGGGCGGATGGGCGATCCCGACCTTCCTGATCCTGCTGCTGGCGCTGCACGACCTGTTTCACCGCAACCTGTCGGTGATCCTCGCGCGCCGGGTGGAAAGCGAAAGCCTGGCCCACGAGCAGCAGATCATCTTCGACACCGCCTCCGAGGCGATCTGTTTCATCCGCGAGGACCGCATCGTCAAGTGCAACCTGCGCTTCGGCGAACTGGTCGGACTGCCGGTCGAATCCCTGGTGGGCAGGCCGGCCCAGACCTGGTTTCCGGACGAGCGGGCCTGGCGGATCGCCTCGGACCGGGCCGAGCCGATCCTGCTCGGCGGCGGAACCTCCCGGGCGGTCGTGGAACTGCGCCGCGCGGACGGCACCCGCTTCCAGTGCGAAATCAGCGGCACGGCGGTCGACGCGAGTCAGCCGGAGCTGGGTTCGGTCTGGCTCGGCCGGGACATCACCGAGCAGTTGCGCACCGAGGCCGCGCTGCGCGCGAGCGAGGAGCGCTTCCGCGACCTGCTGTCGCTTTCCTCGGACTGGTACTGGGAGCAGGACCGGGAATTCCGCTTCACCCGGGTATCGGGCGGGGTGTTCGGCAGCGGCGGACTGACCGCCGAGGCGGTGATCGGCAAGCGCCGCTGGGAAATCGACCTCGTCCGCGGGGTCTCGCCGGAACAGTGGCAGGCACATCGCGAACAACTCGAACGGCGCGAGGGATTCCGGGACTTCGTCTACCAGGTCGCGCCGCAGGCCGGCGAGGCGCACTGGTTTTCGATCAGCGGCAAGCCGTTCTTCGACAGCCGCGGAGAGTTCGCCGGCTACCACGGCGTGGGCACCGACATCACGGAGCGTATCCGCGGGGCCGAGCAGTATCGCCACCTCGCCCACCACGACATGCTGACCGGCCTGCCGAACCGCCGGCTGCTCGCCGACCGCCTGGAGCAGGCGGTCGCCCTGGCGCGCCGTTCCGGCAACCGGGTCGCGCTGATGCTCATGGATCTGGACGATTTCAAGGGAATCAACGACACCCGCGGGCACTCGACCGGCGACCAGGTGCTGGTCACGGTGGCGCAGCGGCTGCGCGCCGCGGTGCGCGAATCGGACACCGTCGCGCGCCTGGGCGGGGACGAGTTCGTCGTCCTGCTGCAGGACGCCGGCCGGCACCGGGACGCCGCGCGGGTGGCCACGAAGATCATCGAGGCACTGCGCGAGCCGCTGCAGATCGGCACGCTGCAGTTCCGGGTCGGTGCCAGCATCGGCATCGCCCTGTTCCCCGACCATGCGGACAACCCGGAGCACCTGCTCCAGCAGGCGGACATCTCGATGTACGCCGCGAAGCACGCCGGAGGTTCCACGTTCCGGCTGAGCCAGTTCGACCTCGCCGCCGATCCCGACCTGCCCGCGCAGGACGGCGACGCGCTCAGGCACTGAGGCAGCGGATCGCCCCGATGCTCCCCCGGACCATGCAGCCAGCGGCCAAATGAACATCGCCCAGATCGCCCTGGCAATCGGCTGCGTGGGCGCGATCGCGGTCGGCCAGGTTCTGTTCAAGCGTCTGGGCCTGGAGATCGAGGCGGCCGGCACCTGGCTGCAGCCGCGCGCGATCCTGATTCTCGGCGTGGCGCTGGCGATCTACGGCGGCGCCACCCTGCTGTGGATCCACCTGCTGCGCAGCGTGGAATTGAGCCGCGCCTACCCGTTCATGGCGCTGAGCTTCGTCCTGGTGCCGATCATGAGTTGGTGGCTGTTCGGCGAGCAGCTGTCGCTGAGCTATCTGGCCGGCACGCTGCTGATCGTCGGCGGCATCGTGGTGATCGCGACGCTGCACTGAGGCGCCTGTCCCAGTCAAACGCCAGGCTTTCTCGCTGCCGCAAATGCCGGCCGACGTGAACCGTCCAGACCTTGTCGAACCGGGCGCCGATGGCATACTATGCCAACGATCACCAATCCGCGCGAGACTCCCATGCCTACCCGCAATGTCGTCCTCACCGACCACCAGGCACGCCTCGTCGAAAAGCTTGTGTCCACCGGACGCTACCAGAACGCAAGCGAAGTGCTGCGCGAAGGGCTGCGACTGATCGAAGATCGCGAAGCGCAGGACAATGCCCGACTCCACGCGCTGCGCGAGGCCGCCCGCATCGGGATGGCCGACATCGAAGCCGGACGCTTTCGCAGCTTCGAATCGCCCGCAGCGCTCAGCCGTCACTTGACCGCGATCGCCGAAAAGGCAATCGGCGGGGGGCCGGCGCCACGCTCGAAGTGAGCGCCGGGACGCATTACTGGACGGTCCGCCTGACGGCGGCCGCCGAGGCCGACTTCGAGGAGATCCTGCGCTGGACGGCGGACCAATTCGGCGAAGCACAAGCGCGGATCTACGCCGAAACGATTACGGCGGCGCTGAATGATCTGGCCGCTGGTCCGACAATCGTCGGTGCAAGAGAGCGGGATGACATCCTGAAGGGCATTTTCACGCTTCACGTCGCCCGCAAGAGCCGCAAAGGGCGTCATTTCGTCATGTTCCGCGTCGGGCGCACTGCGGACCGCGAGGTGATCGAAGTCCTGCGCCTGCTTCACGACGCCATGGATCTGCAGCGCCATCTGTCCCCAATCGATGAAGGTGCTTAGGGCCCTTGCTACTCCTGCTGCCGATCTGCGTCCGCAACAAACAACGGTGGCACGAGCAGCAACGCCCCCCGATGTCAAAACGCAATTGCGGAAGGCCACTCCCGCCCATCCAACAGCGCCAGATTGATCGCCACGGCCCGCCGATGCACACTTTCCGCCATCCGCGCTCGTTGAGGATGGCGGCCCGCCCGACTCCGCCGCTATCGGCCTAGCCGCTGGCTAGCTGCGGGAAGTATTCTCCGTCTCAGACGTTGAACCGGAAGTGCATGACGTCGCCGTCGCGCACGACGTAGTCCTTGCCTTCCAGCCGCATCTTGCCGGCTTCCTTGGCGCGCGTTTCGCCGCCGCAGGCGATGAAATCGTCGTAGGCGATCACCTCGGCGCGGATGAAGCCGCGCTCGAAGTCGGTATGGATCACGCCGGCGGCCTGGGGCGCGGTGTCGCCGACGTGGATGGTCCAGGCCCGCACCTCCTTGTCGCCGGCGGTGAAA
>DATMWM010000506.1:0-9702 GCA_035562535.1 Rhodocyclaceae bacterium
GTGGCGCACCGTCCGCCACGGCCCCAGGTCGCCCAGTTCGCGTTCCGCCTCCGCGTACACCAGCGCGTCCGGCTGCAGGATGCGTTGCAGCGGTTCCAGCACCCTCTCCAGCCATCCCTGCCGATACGGCGGATCGAGGAAGGCGAGGTCGTAGCGCCGGTCCGAAAAAGCGAGAAATTGTAGCGCATTCATGCGCCTTATCTCGACATTGCGCGCGCTCAGCGCGGCCGCGCTGCGCTCCAGGGCCGCGGCCGCCCGCGCGTCGGACTCGACCAGGGTGACCCATTGCGCGCCGCGCGAGGCGGCCTCGAAGCCGAGCGCGCCGCTTCCTGCGAAGAGGTCCAGGCAGACCCACCCGGCGAGATCCTGACCCAGCCAGTTGAACAAAGTTTCCCGCACCCGGTCCGGCGTCGGCCGCAGCCCGGGCAGATCGGGGAAATCGATCAACCGGCTGCGCCAGGCGCCGCCGACGATGCGGACGCGGTTCAAATCCCGCCGGACGGCCGTTCAGCTTCCGGCGACGATCACGGTCACCAGGTTCTCCGGCCGGATGCGGCGAGAGAAGGCGTCGCGGATCTGCGCCGAGGTGACCTTGGCCACTTCCTTCGGATAGCGGTCCAGGTAGTCCAGCGGCAGCCCGTAGAAGCCGATCATCGCCACGTGGTCCAGGATCTTCTTGTTGCTGTCGATGCGCAGCGCGAAGCCGTTGATCAGGTTCTCCTTCGCACGCTTCAGTTCGTCCTCGGTCGGTCCCTTCTCCAGGAACGCGGCGAGCGTGGTATCGACCACCTTCAGCGCCTCCTCGGCCTGCTCGCGCTTGGTCTGCAGGCCGATCTCGAACGGCCCCAGCCGCCGGTAGGGCTGGAAATGGCTATACACGCTGTAGGCGAAGCCGCGCTTCTCGCGCACCTCCTTGGTCAGCCGGGAGACGAAGCCGCCGCCACCCAGGATGTAGTTGCCGACCAGCAGCGGGAAGAAGTCCGGATCGCCCCGGCGCATCGCCGGCAGCCCGACGAAGATGTGGCTCTGGGTGGCATGGTGCGGGATGCGCAGCTTCTCGCGCTGCGGCAGGACCACCTCGGGAATCGGCTCCGCCTCACCGCCCTCCGGCAACCCGTCGGTCAGGCGGATCGCCAGGGCCTCGGCCTCGGCCCGGCTCAGGTCGCCGACGATCGACACCGAGGCCCGCCGGGCGGTGTAGTAGGCGCTGTGGAAGCGCACCAGGTCGTCGCGCTCGATCCGACCGACCGACTCGACGGTGGCGTGGTAGCCGTAGGGATGCCCCGGGTAGATCGCCGCCATGAAGCGCTTCGAGCCGATGCTGGCCGGACGGGTGTCGGCCTCCTTGATGCCGGCGATCAGCCGCTTCTTCTCCCGGTCCAGCACCGCGGCCGGGAAGTTCGGCTGCTGCAGCAGGGTGCGCACCAGTTCGACCGCCGCCTCCCGCTCCGGCTTGCTGGACAGGGTACGCAAGGTCAGGCTCGCCCGGTCGTCGTCGGCGCTGCCGCCCAGCCGCGCGCCGGTATCGACCAGCCGGCCGCTGATCTTCTCCTCGTCCAGGTCGCCCGCGCCGGCGTCCAGCAGGCTGCGGGTCAGCGACGCCAGGCCCGGCTTGTCCGCCGGGTCGTAGGCCGAACCGGCCGCGAAATCAATCTGGACATCGATGATCGGCAGCACGCGGGTCTCGACGAAATGCACCCGTGCTCCGGCGGGGGTGGTCCAGTGCTCTATCTTCACCTGCGCCTGGGCGAGCGACGCGGCCGCCAGGCAGATCATGCCGATCAGCAGTCTTTTCATCATCTTGGCCGTCTCCCCTTCAGTGCCGCAGGCCGGTGGCCGCGGTCTTCTTCTCGGTCTTCTCCGGGAGCGGCTGCGGATCCAGCACGGCCACGGTGAGCGCGTCATCCTTGAAGTACTTGCGCGCCACCTCCTGCACCTCCTCCGCGGTCACGCTGCGCAGTTTCTCGATCACCGTGTCCAGGTCCTGCCAGTTCAGGCCGGCCGCCTCGATGCCGCCCACCTCCATGGCCTGCGCGAACATCGAATCGCGCTTGTAGACCTGGCCTGCGATGATCTGGGTTTTGACTCGGGCAAGCTCCTCCGGGCTGACGCCTTCCTTGGCGACCCGCTCGATCTCCGCCCGCAGCGCCTGCTCCAGTTCGGCCACGGTGCGGCCTTCGGCCGGGGTGCCGTCCAGGAAGAACAGGGCCTCGCCCCGGACCGTGCCGTCGTAGCCCGCCCCCGCCGACACGGCGATCTTGCTGCCGCGCACCAGGGTCTTGGCGAAGCGCGCGGCATCGTGGCCGTCCAGCACGCCGGCCAGCACCTCCAGCGCGAACGGATCGCGGTCCTTGGACGCATTGCGCAGTTCCGGCACCTTCCAGGCCATGGCCAGGTAGGGCAGCTTGGCCGGCGCCTTCACCGTCAGCCGCTTGATGCCGGCCTGTTCCGGCTCGCCGAGCGGCTTGCGCGGCGGCAGCGCGCGGCGCGGGATCTTGCCGTAGTTCTTCTCGGCCAGGCGGAACACCTCGTCCTTATCCACATCGCCGATCACGATCACGTAGGCGTTGTTCGGCGCATACCAGTTCCGATACCAGTCGCGCGCATCCGCGGCGGTCATGTTCTCAAGGTCGCTCATCCAGCCGATGATCGGCCGGCGATAGGGGTGCGCCTGAAAAGCCGTGGCCATCAGCGCCTCGTGCACCAGCGCCTGCGGCTTGTCGTCGGTGCGCATCCGGCGCTCCTCCATCACCACCTTGATCTCCTTGGAGAATTCCTTCGGATCGACGATCAGGTTCACCATCCGGTCGGCTTCCAGGGCCATCATCTGGTCCAGCCGGTTCGCCGGAACCTGCTGGTAATAGGCGGTGTAGTCCAGGCTGGTGAAGGCGTTGTCGCGCCCGCCCGCCGCGGCCACCAGCTCGTTGAACTGGCCGGACTTGTGGTTGCGCGTGCCCTTGAACATCATGTGTTCGAGCACGTGCGCCACGCCCGAGGTGCCATCCACCTCGTCCATCGCGCCGACGCGGTACCACACCATATGCACCACGGTCGGCGCGCGCCGGTCCTCCTTGACGATCACGCGCATTCCATTGGACAGGGTCTTCTCGTAGGTGCCAGCCGGCGCGGCCGCCATGGTGGCAGGAGTGGCAGGAGTGGCGGGAGCGGCCGGTGCGGCGGCAGCCGCGCCGGCGACGGCCAGGGCGGCGAACAGGGTAATCAGGCTTCGTGGTTTCATGGGTCCCAATGACTTGAGCGAAAAGCGCTTCTGATAGAATTCGGGCCTTCTGCTCCGGCCGAAGGTGGGGGATGTTAATGGGTTTCCCCTGTTCGCGTCAGCCGGACTCCCGGTAAAGACCACCGCCCCCATGTTTGGTTTCCTGAAGAAATCCGGCGAACCCGACCAGCCGGCTTCCCCGCCGCAGCAGGCCGCGTGGAAGGACCGCCTTAAGCGTGGCCTGAGCCGCACCCGCGAGACCCTGAATACGCCGGTGTCCGAACTGCTGGTGCGCAGCCGCATCGACGACGACGTGCTGGAGGAGATCGAGGCCACCCTGCTCATGGCCGACTGCGGCCAGGAGGCCACCCGCTACCTGCTCGCCGAACTGCGCGCCCGGGTCAAGCGCGACCGCCTGGACAAGCCGGCCCAGCTCCAGCGCGCGCTCATGGACCTGCTCACCGACGTGCTGCTGCCGCTGGAACAGCCCTTCGACGTCGACAGCCACACGCCCTTCATCATCATGATCGCCGGGGTGAACGGCTCGGGCAAGACCACGTCCATCGGCAAGCTGGCGCACTACTTCCAGAAGCAGGGCAAGTCGGTGCTGCTCGCCGCCGGCGACACCTTCCGCGCCGCCGCCCGCGAACAGCTCATGGCCTGGGGCGAGCGCAACGGCGTCACCGTGATCGCCCAGGACGGCGCCGATCCGGCCGCGGTGATCTTCGACGCGGTCACCGCCGCAAAGGCGCGCGGTATCGACATCGTGCTGGCGGACACCGCCGGACGGCTGCCTACCCAGTTGCACCTGATGGAGGAGATCGCCAAGGTCCGCAGGGTGATCGCCAAGGCCGACCCGACCGGCCCGCACGAGGTCATGCTGGTGCTGGACGCGAACATCGGCCAGAACGCGCTGGCGCAGGTCAAGGCCTTCGACGCCGCCATCGGCCTGACCGGGCTGATCGTCACCAAGCTGGACGGCACGGCCAAGGGCGGGGTGATCGCCGCGATCGCGCGCTCGCATGCGACCGGCCGCCCGCTCGGCCTGCGCTTCATCGGCGTGGGCGAGGACCTGGAGGATCTGCAACCCTTCTCGGCCACCGAGTTCGTCTCGGCCCTGTTCGAGCCGCCGGAGCAGACCGCGGCCCGATGATCCGCTTCGAGCGCGTCAGCAAGCGCTACCCGGGCGGGATCGAGGCGCTGGCCGATATCACCCTGACGGTGGAAGCCGGCGAGTTCGTCGTGCTTGCCGGCCACTCGGGCGCCGGCAAGAGCACCCTGCTCAAGATGATTCCGGCGGTGGAGCGGCCGAGTTCAGGCAGCCTGTTCGTCAACAAGCAGGACGTGGCGCGCATACGCCGCCGCGCCGTGCCCTACCTGCGGCGCAACCTCGGGCTGATCTTCCAGGACCAGAAGATTCTGTTCGACCGCAGCGCGCTGGACAACGTGATGCTGCCGCTGATCATCTCCTCGTATCCCGCCAAGGACGCGCCGCGCCGGGCGCGCGCCGCCCTGGACAAGGTCGGCCTGCTGTCCCGGGAGAAGGCGATGCCGGTGACGCTCTCCGGCGGCGAGCAGCAGCGGCTGGCGATCGCCCGCGCCATCGTCAACCGCCCGGCGGTGCTGATCGCCGACGAGCCGACCGCCCACCTCGACCCGGACTACGCCCGCGAGATCGCCGGGCTGTTCCGTTCGTTCAACCAGGTCGGCGTCACGGTGATCATCGCCACCCACGACCAGGCGCTGTTCTCGCCGATGGCCAGCCGCACCGTGCACCTGGCCCACGGCCGGCTGGAGCAGGCATGATCGCCTGGCTGCGCAATCATCGGCGGGCGCTCGCCCACGCCCTGCGGCGGCTGTGGAGCGCGCCGGTGAATACCCTGTTCGGCGCCCTGGTGGTGGGCGTGACGCTGGCGTTGCCCGCCGGCGGCGAGGCCATGCTCGCCAGCCTGCTGGCCTTCGGCCGGCACGTTTCGGGGCCGCCGCAGCTGAGCGTCTTCCTCGCGGTGGACGCCGGCACGGTCGATGCGGGCGAGGTCGAGCGGCGGCTGCGCGAACAGCCGGGAATCGCCGGATTCCGCTTCGTCGGCCGGGCCGAGACCCTGAAGCGCTTCCGCGAGGCCGAGGGCATGCAGGAGGTGATCGACGCCCTGCCGCGCAACCCGTTCCCGGACGCTTTCGTCGTGACCCCCGGCAGCGGGGACGCGCAGGCGCTCGAGACCCTGCGCGCCGCCATGGCCGCCTGGCCGAAGGTGGAGCACGTGCAGCTCGACTCGGACTGGGCCAAGCGGCTGGACGCGATGCTGCGATTGGGTCGGCTGGCGGTGCTGGTGCTCGCGGCGCTGCTCGGCGCGGCGATCGTGGCAGTGGGCTTCAACACCATCCGCCTGCAGATCCTGACCCAGCGGGCCGAGATCGAGGTCAGCCGGCTGCTCGGCGCCACCGACGCCTTCATCCGCCGCCCCTTCTTCTACTTCGGCTCGCTGCAGGGGCTGCTCGGCGGCGCGGTCGCCTGGCTGATCGTGCTGGCCGGCACCAGGGTGCTGCAGCAACCGGTCGAAGATCTGGCCCGCCTGTACGGTGTCGATCTCAGCCTGGAGCCGCTGGGCGCGGCCGCATCGGTCATCCTGCTCGGCTTCGCCGCCCTGCTCGGCTGGATCGGCGCCTGGCTGTCGGTCAGCCGGCACCTGCGCGACTGGACCTGACCGCCCCTATCTGGCGACGCCGAGTTCGGAGTACAGGCGCTCGACCAGGATGCGCAACTGGCCCACCTCTTCCTGCAGACCGGCCAGGTTGGCCTTGAGCGCGGCGATCTCGCCGGTGGTCACGCCCTCGGCCTGCGGTGCGGTGGCATCGGCCTCGATGTCCACCGGACCGGACAACAGGTGGGCGTAGCGGTGCTCGCGCTCGCCCGGATGCTTCGGCAGCCTGACCGCCAGGGCGCCCTGCGGCCGGATGGCCATCTCCTCCAGGTAGGCTTCGAGCGAGGAAATGTCCGGGAAGCGGTAGAGCCGATCGCAGCCGATGCGCAGTTCGCCCGGCGTCTGCGGGCCCTTGAGCATCAGCGCGGCGAGCAGCGCGACGATCGGCGGCGGCACACCGATCACCTTTCCCATGTTATGGGCGTAGCGCCAAACCCGGCCGGAGGCGCCGGAACTCTCGATCACCAGCGTCTGCCGCTTGAGCGCATCCAGCGCCATCTGCACCTCGTCCTCGCCGGCGTTGAGCACCGGATTGCGGCTGGTCTTCTGGTTGCAGCCGGCGATCAGGGCGTTCAGGGTCAGCGGATAATAGTCCGGCGTGGTCAGTTCCTTCTCGACCAGCACGCCGAGGACGCGGGATTCCAGCAGGGACAGCACGGGCAGGGCGGAGGCGGACATGCTTCGGGCAATCGCATCGGGACGAGGGGCCCCATTGTAGCCGCGTAATGCCGCCCGGCCCGCGGCCAGCGCCGGGCACCGCAGGACAGGGAGGTTCGGATGGGAGACTGGACGGTCGCACTGCGCACCGGCTTGGCCGCGGTGCTACTCCTGCTCGCGGCCTGCGGGCAGCCGAAGCACCCGCCGCTGCCGGTCGGGTCGCCGGTGCTGGTCGTCGGCGACAGCATCTCGGCCGGCTATGGGGTGGCGCCCGAGGAGGCATGGCCGGCGCAGCTCGCCGCCGCCACCGGCTGGCAGGTGATCAACGCCGGCGTCAATGGCGACACCACGGCGGACGCGCTGGCGCGACTGCCGGAACTGCTGGAGCGGCATACGCCGCGGCTGGTGCTGGTGGAGATCGGCGGCAACGACATGCTGCGCCGCATTCCGGAATCCGAGATCGCCGCGAACCTGGACCGCATGCTCGACCAGATCGCCGAGCGCGGCGCCCAGCCCGTGCTGATCGGCATCCCTCGGCCGAGCGTGCTCGGCGCGGCCTTCGCGCGCCTCAGCCCTGCCGAGTTCTACGACGAGACCGCGAAACGCAAGCGCGCGCCGCTGATCGGGGAGGTCGCCAGCGAGGTGCTGTCAGCCGCGGATCTCAAGCTCGACCCGCTGCACCCGAACGCCGCCGGACACGCGCGTCTGGCCGAGGCCGTGCGCGCGGAACTGGAGCGCTTCGGGTTCCTGCGCTGAGGCGTACGCTCAGCGTCCGACGTACGTGACCGGGTGCGCCGCCGGGTGTGCCGCATTCGCCACACCGTCGCCGGTCCAGATGATGGCGCCGGTCACCACCACCCAGACCGCGCCGAAGGCGAAGAAGCGGTAGGCCAGGCGCTCTCCGCGACCGCGAGTCTCGCCGCCGAGCAACAGGAAGCCGATGAACAGGCTGGCGAGCAGCCCGATGATAGGGATGAAGGTGTACAAGCTCATTGTTGTTGGTCCTGGTCGGGGTTGGCGTTCATCAATTCCGACAAGCTTAGTCGGAATTGGTTCCGCCGGGCCGGGGAGCGGCCGTTGCAGTGCATCATTATACTGCGAATTATCCGCAGTTGAGAGGCACTACCAACAACGCAGCAAGCGCGCAGGAATCCAGTAGGGTGGAATAGCGTCGCAGGCGCGTATTCCACCGTTTCGCCACCGTATCCCCCAACCTCGGAAAACCCGCCCTTCGACGGTGGAATACGGCGCTGGCGCGCCTATTCCACCCTACGAATCAGCGACTTGGCGTTGCGCCGCCTTACTCATGCGCGCGTGAGCAGCCAGGCGATCGTGGCGATCCAGAAGGCGGCGGTGCCGATCAGGTTGGGCAGACCGTGGTTCTGGCCGAAGAGCCGCCAGTCCCAGACGAACACCGGCTCGTCCCGATACGGCGCGCCGGGAATGAACCGGTTCACGCCGGCGCAGTACTCGATGTAGGGCTGACCGAGCAACTGCCTCAGCCGCGCTTCCTCGCGGCCGACGCGGTTGGCCATGTAGAACCAGTACCCGACCGCGAACAGCACCAGCAGCCAGACCTGCCCGAGCAGCATCAGCGCCCCGAGCACGATGAAGAAGCGCCCCAGGTACATCGGATTGCGCACCATGGCATATGGCCCGCGGCAGGCGAGCGCAGCGTTCTTGTTCAGCGTGGCGAAGCACCACAACTGGATGAACTGCCCGGCCATCGACACGGCGAACCCCGGCCACAGCCAGCGCCGGTCGGCATAGGCGATCAGCAGCGCCGCGGCGGCGACGAACAGCGGAATGCGCAGCTTGACGAGCACGGCCCGCAGTCCCGGATGGTTGAACAGCGCGTTGATGCTCGAGATCATTTGCGGTCCTCGTTCCTGTTGGCGCCGCCCAGGCGCGTCGCGATGCGGCGGCGCAGCTTGCCGAGTTCGCGCGGGTAGAACCACATGCCGCGGAACACCCAGGCCTTGCGCCAGCGGTTCATGTCCTCCAGCAGCGCCTCGCGCTCCGGCCCCAGCGTCGCCGGCTTGGCCCGCCGCCAGTGCTTGTACACCCCGCCCAGGTCGAAGCGCTCCAGCGCGCCGCGCAGGCCCGAGAGCGCGCCGCCGGTGCCCAGATGCGACTCGAAGTCGAGCAGCACCGGCCGGTTGCCTTCCGACACGATGACGTTGCGGCAGTTGCGGATGTCCAGGTGGGCGATGCCCCTGGCGTGGACCTGGCGCATCGTCTCCTCCAGCGCCTCGAACAGTTCCTTCGGCTGCTCGCGGCCCGGTATGGTCGCGAGCGGCACGCCCGGGACGAAGCGATAGGCCAGGGCGAACCGGTCGACCAGGAACGCGCCGGCGGGCACGCCCGGCACGCCGGCCAGCCGCCGCAGGGCCCGCGCCTCGCGCCGCGCCAGCAGCGCGCCGATCAGGTGGCGCGTGAAGAAGCCGCGCGGACGAAAATCCTTCACCACCCACTCCTCGCCCCCCACGCTGACCCGCCACAGTTCGGCCTTCGGCCAGCGGCCGCGGCTCATCAGGACGCGCTCCGCACGCTCGAATCCGGCGCGGTCGAACGGCCGGTTCTCCGCAGAAACGTCAGGAGTGCTTGCGGCAGGAGGCTGCAAGGGGCGAATTCGCCGCCACGGCGGGCGGGAGGATGGGCGAAAGGCCGCCATTATCGGCGATCCGTACCGGCAGCGCCAATCCGGGCTGCGGCCTTTGCGGGCGCGGACCCGGAAGCCGCCCGGCGGGCGGCCCCGGGTTAGCGCGCCGTCACTTCTTGGCGTCGCCCTTGAACACCACGATCGACGCGGACTCGACGTAGCTCACGTCCACCTGGTCGCCGACCTTCACCGCTTCCAGCTTCTTGGGATCCTGAACCTTCAGCGTCACGGTACGCTGCGGGCCTCTCAGCGTGACCGTCTGCTTCGCCTTGTCCACCGCAACCACGTCGGCGACCACCTGGACCTCGCGCACGAACGAACCGGCGGGCCTCTCGCCCGGCTTGGCCCGGCCCATGCCTTCGCGCTCGATGCGCTCGCGCACCGGCGAAGTCGTCTTGGCCAGTTCGAAGGAGATGGCCTCGCCCAGGCGCAGGACCACCTGATCGCCAGCCTTGATCTGGTCG
>DATMWM010000507.1:0-5002 GCA_035562535.1 Rhodocyclaceae bacterium
CCGCAGGGCCAGCCCCCGGCCCGGCCGCACGAGCAAAGAGGCGTGGCGCCGCCTCGCGGCAGCGAGGGCATGCGCGGCACGGAAGCGCCCCGCGGCGCGCCGGAACAGAAGAAGCCGCGCGGCCAGAAGGACGGAAAGGACGACCGGGCGGGCTAGAACACGAAGCGCCGGATGAACTCGGCGACCTGCTGCCGGCCTTCGAAGATGCCGAAATGGCCTTCGCAGAGGATGTCGGCATCGGCTTCGAGCAGGCGGCGCAGCGAGGCCTGGTAGGCCGCCGCGTCCGAGAGCAGGCTCGGGTGCAGCGGGCCGTGCACGTCCTGGGCGAACAACACCGAGCGGCCCGCGGAGGGCATCTGGTAGGCCACCGAACCGGGCGAGTGGCCGGGGATGTGGATGGCGGTGATCGTTCGTTCGCCCAGTTCGATCGGTTCGCGCGGCGCCTTCAGCTTGCGGTCCACCGGGCAGGGCTGGAGCCGGCCTCCGTACCAGGTGGCGGCGCTGACCTCGTCGTCGCCGCGTTCGATGTACCCGGCATCCAGCGCGTGAGCGACCACCTTGCAGCCCAGCCGGTCGCGCAGCGCACGGGCGGCGCCGGTGTGGTCGAAATGGCAGTGCGTGAGCAGCAGCAGTTTCACGTCCTCGGGCCGTACGCCCGCAGACTCGACGTTGGCCAGCAGCAGGTCGGTCGCCCCGCCGCAGCCGCAGTCGATCAGCGCCGCGCGGCCGGGAAGCGCGATCAGGTAGATCGCGGCATCCTCCGGCGCGGTCAGGCCGGGTCCGCCGACCTGGAAGATCTCGTCGGTGATCGGTACGGCGCGCGGACCCATGCGTGATGCCCGGTTGATCGGTTCAGGCGGCCAGGTCGGCGAAGAGGAAGACGAAGCGGCCGTCCTCCACGTCCACCTCGAGCCGGGCGCCGCGGTGCCGCGCATAGACGCGGTAGCCCGGTTCCGCGCCGGGGGAGCCGCACTCGCTGGCGTGCTGCGGCGACTCGAAGTCGCGGTCGCGGTCGTACCAGGAGAGCAGCATGGGATCTTCGAGCCGCTCGGCGGCAAGCCGCCTGGCGCCGGCCATGGCTTCCGCGAATCCGCCGCCGGCGTCCAGGCCGGTCCGCAGCGTCGCCGGTTCGTCCCGCGCGGTCTGCCGGGGTGCGCACGATTCGTTCATTCCCGCCGCCTCGTTGGATGTTTCTCCTGATTCTAGTCTGTCGCGCCGCCCCACGCTGCGGGGTCGGACCACCGGTCTTGTATGATCTGGCCTCGCCGCACCTACGAGGAGTTCGCCTGCCGTGTCGCTGTTCGAGATCACCGGGTTGCTCGTCCTGGCCGCCGGCCTCTGGCTGTGGCACGACAGCCTGAAGGCGCGGGAGGCCGGCAAGCGGGCGAGCCTGGCCGCCTGCCAGGCCGAGGGCCTGCAGTTTCTCGACGACACCGTTGCCATCGGGTCCCTCTGGCCGGCGCGGGACGACTACGGCCGGCTCAGGCTGCGGCGCGTCTACCGTTTCGAATACAGCGACACCGGGAACAACCGGCGCGACGGTGCGGTGACCCTGATCGGAGACCGCGTGCTCACGATCTATCTGCAGCCGCGGGTCGTGTCATGATCCGGGCATATCGCCGCGGGCGGGAGGCAGGCCGGCGATGAGCACGGCACTGGCGTCCGCCGTCCGGGCCGCGCTGGACGGCGACTGGGACGGCGCGCACCGCATCGTCCAGGACCTGGCCGATCCGGATGCCTGCTGGATACACGCCATCCTGCACAAGATCGAAGGCGACGCCTGGAACAGCCGCTACTGGTACGCCCGCTCGGGCGGCCGGCGCTACGAGGACTACGCCGATGCGCGCGCCGAACTGGCGGCCGCGCTCGAACGCGTCTGCTGAGGGGGCCGCCGCCCCGCGCTCAGGCCGAGAATTTCCTCAGGCCGATCGAGAACTGCTCGTCCAGCCTGTAGGGGATGCCGTGCACCGTGCCCTCGCCGCGGGCGATGCACAGCTTGCGCACCCGGACGTCGTCGACCCAGCGCGGATTCGCCGCCTCGGCCCTGCGGTTGGCGACGATGCTCATCTTGCGGACTTCCTTCTCGTCGTCCGACAGGCTGGCCGGCAGCGCCTGGATCTCGCCCAGGATGCGGGCCCGGGTGACGTTGCCGATGCTGCCGTTCTGGGTGACGATGTCGAACATCAGCGCTACCGCCCGCTCGCTCCACAGGCCGTAGTCGCGGCACATGGCGAGCGCGCGCTTGTAGATGCCCTGGGCATGCTCGGTCTGGACGGCCTGGAACTCCGGCGTGCGCCCCAGCGTCTTGGCGAACCCGCGCCAGGGCTCGAAAACCGCGTGGGTGACCGGATGCTGCACCGAGCGCGCGAAGTTCAGCAGGTCGTCCTTCTCGGCCCTGATCGCCTCGGCGAAGGGGTCGAGATAGCCGCCGAAGATCCTTCCCATGACATCCGGGTGGCGGTCGATCATGTCGGTGAGCAGCGGCTGCAGCGAGCCCTGGCCGAAGTTCCACTGCAGCACGCCGAAGCTGATGCCCTGGCCGTCGAAATCGCCGCTCAGTCCGCAGAAGCAGTCGGGGATGCTGGTGCCGGTCTCGAACGACCCGGTCAGCGCCAGGCAGCGGTAGGCGAGGTCCATCCGGGCGATCGCGGGCTCTGGCATCGGGCTGCCGAACAGCGCCTCCCAAGTCTGCTGCCGCACGCTTCCGTCCGGCTCGATGCCGCCGCGGCGCTGGAACGCGATGACTGCGGCATGCGTTCCGCCGCCGAAGTCGCCGTCGATCGGTCCGCGGTAGTCCCCGAGTGCAGCCAGCTTCTCCTGGATCGCGCGGACCTCCTGTCCGCGGGAGCCCAGCCTGTAGATCGCCATGAATCCCTCCTGTGGAAACGCGGGTTGTTCGGTGCGGCCGATCATAACCGCTTCCGGTTTCGGCGGGAGCCGAAGCCCCGCACGGCGGGCTGGCAGGCGGATCCCTAGGCCGCGAGGGCCTGGTGCGCGGCGTAGCGAAAGGGCAGGGAAAGCGAAAAACTGGAACGCGGCACGACGCAGACCAGGCTGTTGACGCCGAAGGGCACCAGTCCGGTCGCGGACTGGACGGCACGGGCCTGTTCGGCGGTGGCCAGGTCCACGATGCAGACCACGCCTTCCGAGCCGTCGTTCGCCAGCGGCAGCAGGTCTATCACCTCGACCCTGCCGTAGCGCTCGCAGCGAGCGCACAGCAGGCGGCACATGGCTTCCGGGTTCGCCGCGTTTCGCAGATCGCTGCGGAGGTTCGCGCTCACCTTCTGTTGCGCGGCGTCGCGCTACTCGGTCGAGGCCGACTGGTGGCCGCGCCGGGGTGCGCCGCGGGCGGGGCGCTCCGCCCGGACCCGGTCTGCCGGAGCGAGGTCCGTGCGGTGGGTGTGGACCCACGATAAAACGGCATCACGGTCCACCCGGAGACAGAGCTCGGTTTCGGCTTCTTTCGCATATTTCGCGACGATCTCCAACTCGTCGTTCAGAGGTTCGAAGAAGCGGATGAGGATCGCGCCGGCGCCGGCCCCCGGTCCGGCGTTCGTGAGCAGCATGTCGACCTCGTGCCGGGCAGCCGTGCGCAACCAGAGCGCGGCGTCCAGCTTGACCTTCAGCGCACCGTCGGCCGACCAGATTTCGACCGGGACCGGCTGATGTGGCAAACGACCTATTCTGGATACCATTTCGTGACCTCCCCGTGCGCTGACACCAGTGCGGATCCCTTGTCTTCGAGCATCTGGAAACCGCGCCCGACCCTTCGAGGGTCATTGTCTTGGGCGGCATTCTCCGGATGGGACAGCTCTGCACAATCGGGTTCCGACGCTGCCTCTGTCGGCCTCCGTGTCCCGGTCTGTAGGGGATTTCCTAGTTTCGCCCGATAGTTACGCTGACGGCCGGTTCGGACCGCCGACCTTCGTTACGCGAATACGAACGCTTATTACCCAGATTTGGTGGGGATTAGCCCCAATTGTGGGGCCTGCTTATCCCCAACAGCCGCGCGCTCTTCGGTCATGGCGCGATTCGTTCTGCGAGGCAGAACTGTCGGAGCGCTGAAATCGGGCACGATCGATGCTGTGCTGGAGTACAGCAGTCAAGTATTCGAATATCGGCGAGCGGGAATCGCCCTGCACGAGTCCACGCAGCGCCAACGGTAGTTTCTGGGGGTCGAGCATGCCGGACGCACCTGTCATCGCGTCCGCCTGTGCCGGGACAAATTTTTCCCCCGCTCGGTCGTCGACCGCTCCCCAACGCGTGGCCCGCCAACCGGACCCGCGAAGCCGGTCGCGACTAGGAAAAAATCCATAACAGGAGGCAAGATCATGTCCATCCCCAACCACGAAGCCGTGCCCTGCTGCGCACAAGGCCGCAACCGTCGTCCTCTCGCCGCACCCTCGCCCCACGCCGGATCGGCGCCGCCACCGCGGCAGCGATCCACCCGCTAAGCGCCAGACAAACCAAATTCGCCCGACGGCCCGCGACATGCGGGGTCGACGGTCACCCTCGGCCGCGGCCGGACATGCTGAGTGCATGTCCACGCACGGCCTGGGTCCGGGCACCCACAAGGAGAGTTGAATCATGGCTACGCTGAACACGTCCGACCTGGCATTCGTCCTGGAACAGATCCTGATCGCCGAACGGCATGCCGCGGGCGAGAACCTGACCGACCTGCTGCCGAACACCGAAGTGCCGTTCGGTCTGCGCACCATCTCGGGCGCATTCAACAACCTGATCGCCGGCAGGACCGACTTCGGTGCAGCGGACCTGGTCTTCCCGCGGATGCTGACCTCGGTGTTTCGCCCCGGGGAGATCGTGTCCATCGATCCGGACGGTCTCGGCGGGCAGGCGGTCGGGGACCCGACCTCCTACACGCAGACCAGCGGTTTCGTGTTCGACTCCCAGCCGCGCACGATCAGCAACCTGATCGTGGACCAGACGGCGAACAACCCGGCGGCGGTGGCTGCCGCGGGGCAGACCGAGGGGTCGGGGCTGG
>DATMWM010000508.1:0-10483 GCA_035562535.1 Rhodocyclaceae bacterium
GTCGCCGGCGGTTCGTCCGCGTCGATTCCAGTCCCCACTTTATAGACCAGGGCCGAAGCCCTCGCTCGCCGCGGAACGGGTGGCGAGCGCCGGTTCGGTGGCGACGCGGGTCGGACCGTTCGAGCCGCCCCGGCAGGCTGGCGCCCTTGGGCACGTCGATTCCACTTAGACTCGCGTTTTTCTCGAAACGGCCCGGCGACCGCCGGCCGCGACCCGGGGCGCGCCTTGACCGAGCCAGTGAATTTCGGCGATTTCGTCTACAGCGACGTGGAGTTTCGCCAGTACCGCCGCCGCCGCGCCGAGCGCCTGCTGCGCACCGGCGTGCTGTTCCTGCTGGCCTACGTGGCCGCCTGGAGCGCCGTTTCGCTGGCGCGGGGCGACTGGGCGACCCTGGCCTTGCAGGGCGTCTCCGCCGCGGGGGCGGCCGTCGCCTGGTACTCGGTTTCGCGCGGCCGGCTTGGGGTGGCCGGCCACGCCTACTTCCTGATCGTGATCCCGGTGGTGGTCGGACTGATCGCGCTGGAAGGCGTGTCGGGTCCCTTCCGCAGCATGAGCCATTTCCATCTCCTGCCGCTGACCCTGGGTGCCTACCTGCTGTTCTTCGAGCACAGCGCGCGCGCGCAGCGGGTGTATGCGGGCGTGTGCCTGGCGATCTTCGTCGCCGTCGAACTCGGCCTGGTGACGCTGGCGCCCCTGGGGCCGGGTTACGGAGCGGAGGCGCAGCAGACCGGGCGCTGGCTGCTGTTCTTCGCCAACTTCCTGTCGCTGGTGCTGATCGCCCGGCTGTTCGTGTCCGATCTGGCCGAGGCCGACCGCCAGATCGCCAAGGCCAACGGGCGGCTGGAGGCGCTGCTGGAGAACATGCTGCCGCCCAAGATCAGCCAGCGCCTGCGCCGCGAGGGGCGCACCTTCGCCGACGCCTTCGGCGCCTGCAGCGTGCTCTTCGCCGACATCGTCGGCTACACGACCCTGGCGGAGTCGATGCCGAACCTGGTCAATCTCCTGGACGCGATCTTCTCGCGCTTCGACGATCTCACCGAGCAGGCCGGGCTGGAGAAGATCAAGACCATAGGTGACGCGTACATGGTTGCCGCCGGCATACCCGACGCGCGAGACGACCACGCGGTGGCGCTGACCGACCTGGCCCTGCGCATGCAAGCGGCGATCAAGGAGTTTCCGGGCCTGGCGATCCGCATCGGCATCAATTCCGGCGCGGTGGTCGCCGGCGTCATCGGCAAGAAGCGTTTCATCTACGATCTTTGGGGCGATACCGTGAACATCGCCGCGCGCATGGAATCGCAGGGCGTCTCGGGCGGGATCCAGATCAGCGAGGCCACGCGGACGCTGCTGCCGCCGGATTTCGTCTGCGAGGACCGCGGCCAGATTCCGGTCAAGGGCAAGGGGCCGATGCGCGTGTTCCTGGTCAAGGGACGCGCGTCGGAAGGCGCGCAGGCCGGCCCGGGGCAATGACGCCGTCTTTCTCCGGGCAGTCGCAGGCAGCGGGCGGCGGTCAGGTGTCGTACACTGGCGGATCGACAAACGACCCGCATGGCGCGGCGGCCGGTTCGAATGCGCTACGCCGCCGGCGGCCCGCGGCTCACGAAACGATGCCAGCGTTCATCTTCATGCTCACCCGGGACGACCGGACCGTGCCCGACGCCCTGGACGTCTACCGCCGTGTCCGGGACGTGCCGAATCTGCGCTACGTCGGTTTCAAGGACGTGGGCCTGCCGCTGGACCAGTTGAAGCGCCTTGCCGCCGAGATCCGCGACGCGGGCCAGGCGGTCCTGCTCGAGGTGGTCAGCCTCAGCGAGGCGGACGAGTTGAACTCGGCGCGCGGCGCGGTGGACATCGGGGTCGACTACCTGCTGGGCGGGACCCGGCCCGAGAAGGTGATTCCGCTCCTGGCGGGCAGCGGAATCCGCTACTTCCCGTTCTGCGGCAGGACGATCGGGCACCCCACGCAGTTGCGCGGAACCGTCGAGGAAATCGTGGCCGACGCGGCCCGGCTGGCAGCCATGCCGGGCGTGTCCGGCCTGGATCTGCTGGCCTATCGTTACGACGGTGACGTCGAGCGGCTGACTGCAGCGGTGACGGCGGCGGTCCGAGTGCCGGTGATCGCGGCAGGCAGCATAGACCGCGTCGAACGCATCGAGTCGGTCGGTCGCTGCGGCGCGTGGGGATTCACCGTGGGCGGCGCCATCTTCGAGGGCCGCTTCGGTCCGGGGCCGGTGACGGCGCAGGTGAGAACTGTGCTGGAAGCGAGCGCCGGGCGCCATTGACCGGCGGCTCGGGAATGACTCCGCCCGGGCGGGTTGCGCCGGTCCTGCACGCCCCGGTCTGGGCTGCGGTTCATCGTTCCGGTGCATGCGCACCGTGGCTATGCGCGCTCACCCGCCCGATGACCCATTCGCCGATCGCCACCGCGACGTAGGGAAGAAGCGACCCGAGCGTCGCGAACATCAGGATCTTGTCCATCTCGATACTCACGCTTGCCGGGACGGGGGCGA
The DNA here is from genome assembly GCA_035562535.1 of Rhodocyclaceae bacterium. Taxonomy (GTDB): domain Bacteria; phylum Pseudomonadota; class Gammaproteobacteria; order Burkholderiales; family Rhodocyclaceae; genus DATMWM01. Next base: position 2,511 of record DATMWM010000508.1, read on the forward strand.
GGCGTCAATCGTCGTACCGTTCATGACCGCGGACCCGGATCCGCTCGACGCGGCGCTCGTCCCAGCGCTGCCAGCGGCCATCCCGGTAGCCGTCGTGACGCACCTCCGGGCGGTGGCCCCAGGAGCGCTCGCGGGCCACGCGATAGACCGGCCGCTCGGACACGATCACCCGCTCCACATACCGGACCGGACGTGGCTCCACGGCATAGACGACCGGGCGCTCGGCGTAGACCACCCGCGGCTCGGCGTAGGCGACACGGCTTTCCGGATACGCCACCGGGCGGGTTTCCCTGTGGCTGCCGATCGCGGCGCCGGTGACTGCGCCCAGCGCGCCGCCGACGATCGCGCCGTCGCGCCCGCCGACCGCGTTGCCAACGATCACGCCCGCTCCGCCGCCGATCAATGCCCCGACCAGGGCGTCGGAAGCGACCGCAGGGTTGACGAGAAATGCGGATCCGGCAAACAGGGCCGAGGCGAGGGCGAATGTGCGTTTCATAGTGCTCTCCTGCATGGGTTCAACGTGGCCGCAGCATAGCCGCGGGTCCGCAGGAAATGATTTCCACGACGTGAGGATTTGTAACAGGATGTGTGCGCCGGCCGCCCGAACGAGGCGAACCGCGTGCGTTCGCCCCGGCCCCCGGCCGTCAGCGGGGCAGTCGAATCCCTCGCCCTCGTTGCCCGGATCCCGGACTTCAGGCTAGCGCTTGGGTTTTCTGGATTTTTTCCCGGGCGGTCGCTGGGATGGACCGTGGCCGCGCGACGGGGCGCGCGCGGGCTGGGGGATAGCTGGCGCGTCGGCCCGCCTGGCCGACTCGATCCGGTTTCCCGGCGCGAGTTGCAGTTCCAGTTCGGCAAGTTCGTCCCATTGCGCGTCCGTCCGGTCGCGTTCGGGCACGGCGAGCAGTTCCTTGAGCCGACGGCGGAGGTCGCCGTCCTGTTTTTTCCGGTTCGGGTCGTTCATCTTCAGGAGCGTTCGCGCGCTGGGCCGGGTTCTGCGGCGTTGCCGCGTAAAGGTTGTGTCGAATCGGTCGGTGCTGGGGATGCGCCGCTAGCTTTTCGGCGGCGCCCCGGGCGGAAGTTTACCGAAGCGCCTGAGATATTCGGCATCCAGTTCGGCATCCGTCTTGTAGTTGGGGACCTTGAAAACGTAGCGCTTGAGGTTCTGGAGGCGGAACGGCACGTTCTTCGTTTCGTTTTCCCAGTATTCGTCGCCGAGGCGAACGTTCTCGTCGGCATCCATCAGCCAGTGCGCCTTGACGCGCTCGCTGCCGAAAAGGTAAAGGCGGCCCTTGTACACGGTGAAGATCTCCGCTCCGATGTTTGCCTTGAGCGCATAGGGGGCGCCGCTGGAGCAGAAGCCGGCATAGGCGGGGGCGTAGCGCTTCGGGTCCTGGTCGAACGTGCGCTTGTTCGCCTCGTTCGCGAAGCGATAGGTGTCCCCGTCGTACACCGACTTGATCGCGGCATCTCCCTTCACCGGTTTGCCGTCGGTGAAATACGCCACCGCATCGTTGCCGCGGAGCATGACCGCGTCGTCAGCGCCGTCCTTGACCGTGTTATGCACCGAGCCGCAGCCGGCAAGGATGACGGCCAGGACTGCGGCCAGGACGACCTGGATAACGCGAGGCGACGACATGATCATTACGGATGTTCTCCAAAAGCGCCGTCGGCAGGGCCGGAGCCCCCGGCTCCGTCTGTCGGCGAGCCCATAACCGTAACACAGGCCCTGCCCACGCTCAAAAGCCGAGATCCTCTCGCCGAAGGCGTTCCGGGCGCGATCCACGCCCGCACCTGGGAGGGACGATACCCTTTGCGCCGGGAACGGGATCCGGCGATCAGCTGCCGGACGCCGGCCGGTCCAACAAAAAAAGCCCCGCCGGGAGGCGGGGTATCAGTCTCGAAGGGGGAGGAGACTCAACGCGACCGGACCCGGCGGAGGGGTTGTCGAGCCCGATCGAACGCGAACGATAGGGACTCGCGTTTGCATTCGCTTTGATCTAGCTCAAACAATCGCGTCTGACCCGAATCCGGATGGGGCGCTCGACGGGTCCTAACCGGACACCCGGCGGCACCTGCGGTCGCCGCGAGGCCTGGGGGCGGACCCCGCCACGGCCTGGCCCGGTCCTGCTGTCCGAGTCCGGGTTAAGTCCCTATACTTTCCCCTGGGCGGTCTGTCCTGCGGTTCGCGGTCCGATCACCGGCGGCATCGCCCGCCGGCGGGCCGGATCTCCGGAAGGACGGCCCGCCGGGATCCGGCAGGCGCGCGTTCGCCCTGCCGCGGACGCCAAAACCAAGGAAACGGAGGAGGGGAAATGGGTCGACTGGACGGCAAGATCGCGATCGTGACTGGCGCATCGCGCGGCATAGGACGCGCCATCGCCAAGGAACTCGCCCGGGAAGGGGCGAAGGTTGCGCTGAACTTTCAATTCAACGAGGCGCTGGCTCAGGAGGTTGCCGGCGAGATTCAGGCTGCAGGCGGGGAATGCATGCTGGACAAGGCTAACGTGGCCGACCCCGCCGAGGCGCGCTCGATGGTGACCAAGGTAGTCGAGAAATGGGGCCGCCTGGACATCATGGTGAACAACGCCGGCATCACCCGGGACAAGTCCCTGCGCAAGATGACCGACCAGGACTGGCTGGATGTGATCCAGACCAACCTGAACGCGGTGTATTTCTGCACCAATGCGGCGATGCAGCCGATGCTCGCCCAGAAGTACGGGCGGATCATCAACATCAGTTCGATGAACGGGCAGACCGGGGCCTTCGGCCAGGCGAACTACAGCGCGAGCAAGGGCGGCATCATCGCCTTCAGCAAGACCGCGGCGCTGGAACTGGCCAAGTCGGGCATCACGGTCAACGTGGTGGCGCCGGGATTCACGCTGACCGACATGCTCTCCAAGGTGCCCGAGGACGTGCAGAACCAGATCAAGTCGCGCATCCCGATCGGCCGCTTCGGCATGCCCGAGGAAGTCGCCAGGGCGGTGGTATTCCTTGCCGCCGACGGTGACTACATCACCGGGCAGCAGATCAACGTGAACGGGGGCGCCTACATGTGACCGGGCCGCCCGACCGGTCGCCGCTGCTCAAGGATCGGCCGGGCGGATCGATAATCCGCTTCGTGGCGGCGTCCGTGCCCGGGCCGATTCGGCGGCGGACGTTCGCCGAAGCTCCATGGGATAGCACAACCTGCGAGGTGTCACGATGAACGGAATGCTGGCAAGTCGGTTGGTTACTGGACTGGTGGCGGCGGCTCTGGCCGTGAGCCCTGTGACGGCATCGGCGGCGGACGAGTCGCTGACCGGCGACCGGGGCTCGGACATGCTGCTCGATACGGTGCTGGTCAGGCCGATCAGCCTCGCAGCCACGATCGTCGGCGTCGCGGCGTTCATCGTGTCGCTTCCCTTCACCATCCCGAGCGGAAGCGTCAAGGACGCGGCCGAGAACATGGTCGCTCCGCCCGCCAAGGCTACCTTCACCCGGCCGCTGGGCGACTTCACCGAAATGTCCCGGTAGCCGCTCCCGCGCCAACGGCGGCGCGGCATTTCGCCGCGGGCTCCTGACGATCGGGCGCGCAGCGCCGACGGACCTGGACGTCAGCGCCGCGCGCTGGCGACATGCCCGGGTCCGCGGAGAGGCCCGCGGCAACTCGACCCGACGCCGGCTCGCCCCGACGGGCGCGCCGCTTCCAGTTTGCAGTCGCACGGAATCGCCGGCCTGGCGCCTTCCGTGTATCTTCATGCACTCCCCATACACTCCGACTGCCATGAAGATCGGCAAGCTGCTCGTCGCCAACCGCTCCGAGATCGCGATCCGCGTGCTGCGGGCCGCAAACGAACTGGGCATTCGCACGGTCGCCATCTATTCGCGCGAGGACCGCTTCGCCCTGCACCGGTCCAAGGCGGACGAGGCCTATCTGGTGGGCGAGGGCCGCGGTCCGATCCAGGCTTATCTGGACATCGGGGACATCCTGCGGATCGCACGCCAGACCGGTGCCGACGCGATCCACCCGGGGTACGGATTCCTCTCGGAGAATCCCAACTTCGCGCGTGCCGTCCGCGAAGCCGGCCTGATCTTCGTCGGGCCGAGCCCCGAGGTCATGCGCGTGCTGGGCGACAAGGTGGCGGCGCGCAACGCCGCGACCGCGGCCGGCGTGGCGGTCATGCCGGCCACCGGCGCGCTGCCGTCGGATCCCGAGTCGATCCGCGCGCTGGCGGCCGAACTCGGCTACCCGCTCATGCTCAAGGCGATCTGGGGCGGCGGCGGGCGCGGCATGCGCGTGATCGAGCGGGAGGAGGATCTGCTGGCGCAGGTCGAGGTCGGCCGGCGGGAGGCCGGCGCGGCCTTCGGCAACGACGCGGTCTATCTGGAGAAGCTGGTTCGCAACGCCCGCCACGTCGAGGTTCAGGTCCTCGGCGACCTGCACGGCCGGCTGGTGCACCTGTTCGAGCGGGACTGCACGGTGCAGCGCCGGCACCAGAAGGTGGTGGAGCGCGCGCCCGCCCCTTACCTCGATCAGGCACAGCGGCGCGAACTTTGCGACGCCGCCCTGCGGCTGGCGCGGGCGGTGGGCTATACGCACGCGGGCACGGTCGAGTTCCTGATGGACGCGGACGCCGGTCGCTTCTACTTCATCGAGGTGAATCCGCGAATCCAGGTGGAGCACACGGTGACCGAGGAAGTCACCGGCGTGGACATCGTCAAGGCCCAGATCCTGATCAGCGAGGGCGGCCATGTCGGCCGCATCGCCGGCGAGGGCGCCAGCGGGGTTCCGGATCAGGACGACATGCGTCTGGACGGCCATGCGCTGCAATGCCGGATCACCACCGAGGATCCGGAGAACGGCTTCACGCCCGACTACGGCCGGGTTACCGCCTACCGCAGCCCGGCCGGCTTCGGCCTGCGCCTGGACGGCGGCACCGCCTACACCGATGCGGTGATTACACCCTTCTACGATTCGCTGCTGGTCAAGGTCACCGCCTGGGCGCCCACCGCCCAGGAGGCGATCCGGCGCATGGACCGCGCCCTGCGCGAGTTCCGCATACGCGGGCTGGCCACCAACCTGCAGTTCATGGAGAACGTGATCAACCATCCGGCCTTCGCGGCCGGTCGGGTGACGACGACCTTCATCGACGGCACGCCCGAGCTGTTTCACTTCACGAAACGCAGGGATCGGGCCACCAGGCTGCTGCGCTACCTCGCGGAAGTCGTCGTCAATGGCAATCCGGAGGTCAAGGGCCGCGCGCAGCCCGCGCTGCCGCTGCCCCGGCCGGTCCTTGGCCGGCTGCCGGATGCGCGCCAGCCGCCAGAAGGCAGCCGCGACCTGCTCAAGCGTCTCGGGCCGCGGGAGTTCTCGCAGTGGATGAGGTCGCAGCAGCGGCTCCTGGTAACCGACACCACCCTGCGCGACGCGCACCAGTCGCTTTTCGCCACGCGCATGCGCACCGCCGACATGCTGCCGGTTGCAGTCCATTACGCGCAGCGGCTGCCGAACCTGTTCTCGCTGGAATGCTGGGGCGGGGCCACCTTCGACGTTTCGCTCCGCTTCCTCCGGGAGGATCCCTGGGAGAGGCTGGCGGCGCTGCGCGAGCGCGTGCCGAACATCCTGCTGCAGATGCTGCTGCGCGGCTCGAACGCGGTCGGCTACACCAGCTACGCGGACAACGTCGTGCGCCACTTCGTGGCCCAGGCCGCCCGGGGCGGAATCGACCTGTTCCGCGTGTTCGACTCGCTGAACTGGGTCGAGAACATGCGGGTGGCGATCGACGCCGTGGTCGAGGCGGGCGCCCTGTGCGAAGGCGCGATCTGCTACACCGGCGACCTGTTCGACGCCGCCCGGCCGAAGTACGACCTGACGTACTACGTCGGTCTGGCGAAGCAGCTGGAGCGGGCGGGCTGCCACGTCCTGGGCATCAAGGACATGGCCGGCGTGTGCCGCCCGAGGGCGGCGCGGGAACTGGTCCGGGCGCTGAAGCAGGAAGTCGGGCTGCCGATCCACTTCCACACCCACGACACGAGCGGTGCGGCGGCGGCCTCGGTGCTGGCCGCGGTCGAGGCCGGCTGCGATGCCGTCGATGCGGCCATCGATGCGATGAGCGGGCTGACCTCTCAGCCCAGCCTCGGAGCGATCGTCGCCGCGCTGGAAGGCACCGGACGCGATCCGCAACTGGACCGGAGCGCGATCACCGGCATCTCGCAGTACTGGGAAGGCGTGCGCCGCTATTACGCTCCCTTCGAGCCGGACATCCGCTCCGGCACCTCCGACGTCTATCGCCACGAGATGCCCGGCGGCCAATACACCAACCTGCGCGAGCAGGCGCGCGCCATGGGCCTGGAGCATCGCTGGGCCGAGGTCGCCCAGGCCTATGCGGACGTCAACCGGCTGTTCGGAGACATCGTCAAGGTGACGCCGACCTCGAAGGTGGTCGGGGACATGGCGCTCGCCATGGTGGCCGGCGACCTGAGGCCCGAGCAGGTGGCGGATCCCCTGCGCGAAGTCGCCTTCCCGGATTCCGTCGTGTCGCTCTTCAAGGGCGAACTGGGCTTCCCGCCGGACGGCTTCCCGGAGGCCCTTTCGCGCAAGGTGCTCAAGGGCGATCCGCCCGGGCCCTACCGCCCGGGCGACGCGCTGCCGCCGGTGGACCTGGAGGCCGCCCGGGCGCGCGCCGAGAAGGAGTGCGGCCACCGCGTCGACGACGCCGACCTGGCCTCGTACCTGATGTACCCGAAGGTGTATCGCGATTACGCCCATCACCGCCGCCATTTCGGCGACACCTCGGTGCTGCCCACGCCGGCGTATTTTTACGGAATGCAGGAGCGGGAGGAGATTTCCGTCGATCTGGATCCGGGCAAGACGCTGATCATCCGCCTGCACGGCACCGCCCCTTCGGAGGAGGAGGGCGAGGTGAAGGTGTTCTTCGAGCTGAACGGCCAGCCCAGGCAGCTTCGCGTGGCCAAGGCCGGCAGCCACCGGCGGGCGCAGCGGGCGAAGGCGGAGGAAGGCAACCCCGGCCACGTCGCCGCGCCGATGCCGGGCATGGTGGTGACCGTGGCGGTCAAGGCCGGACAGCACGTGCAACAGGGCGACCCGCTGCTGTCGATCGAGGCGATGAAGATGGAAACCCAGTTGCGGGCGGAGCGCCCCGGCCTGGTCAAGGCGGTGTACGCCCGACCCGGGGAGCCGGTCGCGGCCAAGGACCTGCTGATCGAACTGGCCTGAACCGGCCGCGGGGGGCGCGCTCTGCCCCCGAGCACCTCCCGGAAGGGATCGCGCGGCCCCAAACCGCGCCGATCCAAAGTAAGCTACGGGCCATTTTGCAACCGCGGGCCCCGAGGCTCGCAGCGAGCCGGAATCGAAACACATGTACATCGTCATGGTGGCCTCGGAGTGCGCGCCGGCGGCCAAGGTTGGGGGGCTGGGCGACGTCGTCTACGGGCTGAGCCGGGAACTGGAACTGCGCGGGCACGCGGTCGAGATCGTCCTGCCCAAGTACGACTGCATGCGCTACGACCAGATCTCGGGACTGCGACCGGACTTCGAGAATCTGTGGGTGCCGTGGTCCGGCGGGGCGATCCGCTGCACCGTCTGGTTCGGTCTCGTCCTCGGCCGCAAGTGCTTCTTCATCGAACCGCACTCGGACGAGAACTTCTTCAGCCGCGGCGGGTATTACGGCTTCCTGGACGAGGCCCAGCGCTTCGCCTTCTTCAGCAAGGCGGCGCTGGAGTTTCTGCTGAAATCCGGCAAGCGCCCGGAGATCATCCACACTCACGACTGGCAGACCGCGCTGGTGCCGGTTCTGCTGTTCGAGGTCTACCAGCACGTCGGCATGGCGCAGCAGCGGGTGTGCCATACCATCCACAACTTCCGGCACCAGGGCACCACCGGCGTGGGCGCGCTCGCCCAGGCCGGCCTGGAGGCGCCGCAGCGCTTCCTCGCAGCCGACAAGCTGGGCGAGCCCTCCGCACCGGATACGGTC
>DATMWM010000509.1:0-7818 GCA_035562535.1 Rhodocyclaceae bacterium
GACATCGAGGGCGATCCGCGGATGGAGCCCTGGCGGGAGCGGGCGCTGGCTTGCGGGTTCCGCGCCTCGGCCGCCTTCCCGCTTTGCAGCGGCGGCCGGACGGTCGGCGTGCTCAACCTCTATGCGTCCCTGCCGCGGTTCTTCGATGCCGAGCTGGTGAGCCTGCTCGACCAGCTCGCCCGCGACATCTCCTTCGCGCTCGACCGGCTCGCGCTGCAGGCCGAGCGCGACGCCGCCGAGCGGCGCTTCCGCGCCACCGTCGATCATGCCGCGGACGCGGTCTTCATCGCCGACCTGGACGGGCGCATCGTGGACGCGAACATCCGTGCCTGCGAGTCGCTCGGCTATGCGCGCGAAGAATTACTGGAACTGCGGATCGGCGACGTGGATCCCGAAGTCGCGGCGATGGGCGAGGATGTCGGCAGGGTATTCCGTGCCGCGGCGGTCGCGGGGAGCCAGGTCGTGCTCGGCCGCCACCGGCGCAAGGACGGCTCCGTGTTTCCCGTGGAGGTCAGGGTGGCCGGCGTGCGGCTGGCGGACGGCGACTACGTGATCGGCATGGCGCGCGACATCACCGAGCGGCTGCGCGCGGAGCAGGCGCTGCGCGAGAGCGAGCGGCGCTTCCGCCAGATCTCGAGGGCGATGTCCGACATCGCCTACTCGTGCCGGCGCGCTGCCGATGGCAGCCTCGAGATCGACTGGATGATGGGCGCGGCCGAGCGGATCACCGGCTACACGGCCGACGAGATCGTGGATATGCGCTGCTGGGAATGCCTGGTGGCGCCGGAGGACCTGGAACTGTTCCGCCGCCAGGTCATCGGGCTCGCCCCGGGGCGCAGCGGCCGCTGCGAGCTGCGCCTGCGGCGCAAGGATGGCGGCATCGCCTGGGTCCGTTCGGTCGCCGAATGCGTGGCCGAGGCGGACGGCGCCAACCAGGAGGCAGGCGGTCCGGCCGCGCACCGGCTGTACGGCGGCCTGGTCGACATCACCGCGCGCAAGCAGGCCGATGCGGACCTGCGCGAGAGCGAGGCCAGGCTGCGCCGGGTGGTCGACGAGATGCCGGTGATGCTGGACGCATTCGACGGGGAGGGCCGGCTGGTCTACTGGAACCGGGAGTGCGAACGCGTCACCGGCTATCCGGCGGAGCAGATGCTGGGCAACCCGGATGCCCTGGCGCTGCTCTACCCGGACGCCGGCTACCGGGAGCGCATGCTCGCGGAGTACCGCTCGCGCGGCCTGGACAGCCGCGGCTTCGAATGGGACCTGGTCGCCCGGGACGGCAGCGTGCGCCGGATCGCCTGGTCGAACATCTCTGCGGTGGTCCCGATCCCGGGCTGGGCGGCGTGGGGCGTGGGCGTGGACGTGACCGCGTGGCGCCAGGCCGAGGCCGCTGCGTCGACCAACGCGCAGCGCCTGCGGTTGCTGTCGCGCCGCCTGCTTTCGGTGCAGGAGGACGAGCGGCGCGCGCTAGCGCGGGAACTGCACGACGAGGTCGGGCAGCAGCTTGCCGCGCTCAAGATCAACCTGGACATGCTGCTGCGCGGCGGCGGCGCGGAACTCGACCGGCGCCGGCTGTCCGACAGCATCGAGATCGCCGACCAGACGATCGAGCGCATCCGGGACACCGCGCTGAACCTGCTGCCGGCGGTGCTCGAGGACCTGGGCCTGACCTCGGCGCTGAACTGGTACGCACGCCGCCAGGCCGAGCGCAGCGGCTGCCGCATCCAGGTCGGTTCGTCGATCCCGCCGCTCGCCAAGGACGTCGAAACCGCCTTGTTCCGCATCGTCCAGGAAGCGGTGAACAACGCGATCCGGCACGGCGCGGCCGGGCGCATCGAAGTGGCGCTGGACATGGTGGGCGATGCCGTGCGGGTTTCGGTGCACGACGACGGCCGCGGTTTCGACGTCGGCGACAGCGCGGCCACGGGCGTGGGCCTGCTCAGCATGCGCGAGCGCACCGAACTGCTCGGCGGCCAATTCGAGGTGCAGAGCCGGGTGGGCGGGGGCACCTGGGTGCGCGCGCGCATCCCGCTGGAAACGCCGCCGGACTGACCCGGCGGCGCGAGACGCCGGTCAGTGCAGGCGCGCGTCGATGCGTTCGCCGGAGATGCGCGCCAGTTCGCTGACCTCGATGCCGACGTGCAGTTCCAGCGCGGCCTCGAAAGGCTGGGGCAACACGTAGAGCGACAGGTAGCCCTGTCCGGACTTGACCAGCCGCACGACCTGGTTGCGCGCATCCGGTTCCAGGTTCTCCAGCAGCATGGCGGTCACCGCCGCTGCCACGCTCGCCAGGCGGATCTCGTCGGCGGTGAAATCCGCCTTCTCGATGCGCATCGCCTCCAGCGGCAGGATGCCTTCCGCCGGCCGGGCCATGAGCAGCAGCGTGGGCGCCGCGGTGCGCAGTTCCACGCCCAGGGCGAGCTCCGGGGCGTCGCCGGCGATCGCCGAGAGCCGGGCCGGATCGACCCGGGCCCGCAGCGCCGCCAGGCAGGTCAGCGCCGCGCGATGCAGGTCGGTGGCCGCGGCATGGCGCGTCTGGTCGGTCGTTTCCATTTGATGTCGCTCCTTGCGTCCGGGCGGCCCGGCGGGAGCCGACACGATACGCGAATCCGCGCTGCGCTACCGGCGGCTCTGGATTTCCTCGACGTAGCCGAGCATGCCGGTGCGGATGTTGGCGGCGTTGCCCTCGTCGGTGTCGATGTGCATCGCCAGGCGGTAGTTCGGGTTCACGCGCACCACCACGTCGCCGAAGATCAGCTCCCGGTCGCCCTCCACCCGCACCCGCACCACGTACTTGTCGCGCAGCCCGAAGCGCAGCGCGTCCTCGGGCGACATGTGGATGTGGCGCTGGGCGCAGATCACCCCGCGGGCGATGCTGGCGGCGCCGTTCGGGCCTTCGAGCGTGACGCCGGGCGTGTTGGCCAGGTCGCCGGACTCGCGGATCGGCGGCTGGATGCCGAGCTTGAACTGCTCGGTCATGGCGATCTCCACCTGGGTTTCCTTGCGCGTCGGCCCGAGCACGCGGACGTTCTCGATGCGGCCCTTCGGCCCGATGAGGCTGACTTTTTCGTGCGAGGCAAACTGGCCGGGCTGCGAGAGCTCGTGCTCGGGCGTGAGCTGGTGGCCGGGGCCGAACAGCCTGTCCACGTCGGTCTGCGAGAGGTGCACATGGTGCGCCGAGACCTCGATCGGGATCGGCGCCTCCTGCTGGTCACGGATCGCCTGGTTGATCTGGTTGCGCTCGACGGCGCGCAGCGCCTCCCAGGCGACCAGGCGCTCGTCGTTGCTGGCGATGACCAGGATCTTCACCGGCGAGTCGTCGGCCGAGATCTCCGCGTGGGAGCGCACGTGGCCGAGGTTGCGGTTCTTCTCCTCGTCCAGCTTGATGCCCATGTAGGCCAGGCCCTGGCAGGCCAGGCTGCGCACCGTCGCGCTGGTCTCGCCGATGCGCCCGGTGAAGGCGAGCACGTCGATGCCGCCCATGGCCGCGACGTAGGCGCCGATGGTCTTGCGGATCTGGTAGCAGTAGGTCTTGTGCGCCAGCAGCGCCCGGTGGTGGCCCTCGTTGGCCGCCTCCTCGATCTCGCGGATGTCGCCGGAGATGCCGGAGATGCCCTTCAGCCCGCTCTCCGCGTTGATCAGCTGGTTCAGGGCGGCGGCATCCAGCCGGTACTGCTCCATGAGGTGGATCATCGCGCCCGGGTCCATGCTGCCGGTGCGGCTGGACATGATCAGGCCGTCGGCCGGCGTCATGCCCATGGTCGTGTCCACCGAGCGGCCGTGGTCGATCGCGCACATCGAGGAGCCGATGCCGAGGTGGCAGGAGACGATCTCCAGCTCGCCGAGCGGGCGCTTCAGCGTCTCGGCGGCCTTCAGCGATACGTAGCGGTGCGAGGTGCCGTGGAAGCCGTAGCGCCGGATGCCGCCCTGCTTGTAGTACTCGTAGGGCAGCCCGTAGAGGTAGGCGTAGGTCGGCAGCGTCTGGTGGAAGGCCGTGTCGAACACCGCCACGTGCGGGATCGCCGGGAAGAAGCGCATCGCCTCGCGGATGCCTTCCAGGTTGATCGGGTTGTGAAAGGGCGCCAGCGTCGACAGGGTCTCGATGTCGGCGATCACCTGGGGCGTGATCACCATCGAATGGCCGAACTTGGCGCCGCCGTGCACCACCCGGTGGCCGACCGCGATCACTTCCTGCGGCATGAACTGGAAGTCGTCGCCGAGCGTGTGCACCTCGTCGAACAGCACCTTGAAGAAGTCGGCCAGGGCGAAGGTGGGCCGCTCCCGGGTGGTGATCGCGCCGCCGGCGTCCAGGCTGACGCGCACGGTCGGCTTGTGCAGGTCGTCGATGATGCCGTGGATGTCGCGGTGGCCGTCCTGGGTGTCGTAGATGCCGAAGCGGATCTGGCAGCGGCCGGCGTTGAGCACCACGATCCTGCCCGGCGTGTCGGTCTTCAGGCTGAGCGCGTAGGGATCCTCGGCCTTGGCCACGGCGTTGGCGTGCAGCATGCTGCTGGTGATGTCCACCGCGAACATCTTGGTGCGCTCGGCCAGCAGGCGCGACAGGAAAATGATCGCCTTGGGATGCACCATGATCCGGGTGGCGAAGATGTCCTGCGGGATCAGCAGCACGAAGCAGCGGTTGCCGGCGATCACGTCGGCCACGGTGCGGTCGCCGGTGAGCAGCGACATCTCGCCGAAGACGTCGCCGGCTTCGAGGCGGCTCAGCACGACCCGCCCGCCGGTGCCGTCGGTCACCGAGGCCTCGGCGTGGCCGCTGACCAGCACCCCGAAGAAGCGTCCCTCTTCGCCGCAGGCGATGATCGCCTCGCTCGGCTCGAAGGTGCGCAGTTCGCTGCGCGCCGCGATCTCCTCGACGTGCCGCGGGTCGAAATCGTCGAACAGGCGGACCTTTTCGGCGAGGAAGTGCTGCAGCTCGGTCGGGCTCATGGGCATGGGGCTCGGTCCTCGGCGCGGGCACGGTCGTTCGACCCGTCGCGCCGGACTGTTGATGACGGCGCAAGCGTAGCATAATGCTGCGCTGCAGCATAACCGTTCCGCCGATCGGTTTGACAAGCGGGGACGGCTCGGCTAGTTTGATAACTGACCGGTCAGTTATTTACCTCATGACGCCACAGATCGCCGAGAAGCCGCGCTGGGAACGCCGCAAGGACGCCCGCCCGTCCGAGCTGACCGCCGCCGCGCTCGAACTGTTCGTCGAGCGCGGCTTCGCCGCCACGCGCCTGGACGACATCGCCGCCCGCGCCGGGGTGTCGAAGGGCACGCTCTATCTCTACTTCGATTCGAAGGAGGCGCTGTTCAAGGCGGTGGTGCGCGAGGGGCTGCTGCCGGCGCTCGAAGAGGCCGAGGCCCTGATTGCCGGATTCGGGGGCGGCGCGCCCGATCTGCTGCGGGCGCTGCTTCAGGGCTGGTGGCGGCTGATCGGCTCCCGCCCGATCGGCGGCCTGCCCAAGCTGATGATCTGCGAGTCGCGCAACTTCCCGGAGATCACCCGCTTCTACAACGACGAGGTGATCCAGCGCGCCCACGGCCTGCTGCGCACGGTGCTGGCGCGCGGCCAGGGCAGCGGCGAGTTCCGCGCCGCCGACCTGGACGTGCTCCAGCAGGTGGTGTTCGCCCCGTTCATGATGCTGGTCGTCTGGCGCCATTCGCTCGCCTGCTGCTGCAGCGCCGGGGTCGATCCGGAGGCCTATGTCGAAACGGCGATCGAACTCGTGCTGCGCGGGCTGCGGCCGGATCCGGGCGCACCGGCGGGAGCGGGCCATGGCGCGTGATCTCGACGCCGCGGCGCTCGCCGCCCCGCTGCTCGCCGCCGTCCTGGCCGGCTGCACGCCGGCGCCGCCGCCGGTCCAGGCCATCCGTCCGGCCCTGGTGCAGACCGTGAGCTTCGCGCCGGCCGCGGGCAGCGCGGTCTTTCCGGGCGAGGTCAAGGCGCGCCACGAGACCGACCTGGCCTTCCGCATCGGCGGCAAGGTCGTCTCCCGCGAGGTCGATGCCGGCGCGACCGTGCGCAAGGGCCAGGTGCTGGCCCGGCTGGACCCGGCCGACGTCGCGCTGGCCGCCCGCACCGCAAGGGCCCAGTTCGAGTCCGCGCAGGCCGAGTTGAGCCTCGCCGAGTCCGAGCTGAAGCGCTCGAAGTCTCTGCTGGAAAACCGCTTCGTCAGCCAGACCGCCTACGACAACCGCCAGAACGCCTACAACGTGGCGCGCGCCCGCCTGGACCAGGCGCGCTCGCAGCAGCAGGTGGCGCAGAACCAGGAATCCTACGCCCAGCTCGTCGCGCCCTTCGACGGGGTGATCACCGCAGCGCCCGGCGAGCCCGGCCAGGTTGTGGCCGCCGGCCAGACCGTTCTGCGGCTGGCGCGCCCGGACGAGAAGGAGGTGTGGGTGGCGGTGCCGGAGAACCGCATCGACGAGATGCGCGGCGCCCGAGAAGCAGTACCCGGCCCGGATACGGGAAATCGCCCCGTCGGCCGATCCGGTCGCCCGGACCTTCCAGGTGAAGGTTGCCCTGACCCGGACCGACCCCGCGGTGCGCCTGGGCATGACCGCGAATCTCGTGGTGAACCGAGCCGCCGGCGGCACCGCCGTGCGGCTGCCGCTGCCGGCGCTGGGCAGCCTGGATGGCAAGCCTGTGGTCTGGGTGGTCGACGGCGAGGGCACCGTCCAGCCGCGGCCGGTCGAGGTCGCCGGGTATTCCCAGGACGCGGTGATGATCGCCGCGGGCCTGAAGGAGGGCGCGACGGTGGTGATCGCCGGCGTGCACAAGCTGGTGCCCGGCCAGAAGGTGGCGCCGAGGCCGCCGCCGAACGCCGTGGCGGCGAAGCCGTGAAGCCGGCCGCGGCCGGCGCGACCCGGTGAATCGCTTCAATCTGTCCGAATGGGCGCTGCGCCACCAGGCGCTGGTGCGCTATTTCATGCTGCTGCTGGCGGTGGTCGGCGTGCTGTCCTACCAGCGCCTGTCCCAGTCCGAGGACCCGCCGTTCACCTTCAAGGTGATGGTGGTGCGCACCTTCTGGCCCGGCGCCACCGCCCGCGAGGTCGAGCAGCAGGTCACCGAGCGCATCGAGAAGAAGCTGCAGGAGGTGCCCTACGCGGACGTGATCCGCAGCTACTCCAGGCCGGGCGAGTCGCAGGTGTTCTTCATCGCCCGCGACTCGACGCCGCCCAGGGACATGCCCGAGGTGTTCTACCAGGCGCGCAAGAAGATCGGCGACATACGCGCCACGCTGCCCGGCGGCGTCCAGGGACCGTTTTTCAACGACGAGTTCGGCGACACCTTCGGCAACATCTACGCGCTGACCGGCGAGGGCTACGATTACGCGGCGCTCAAGCATTACGCCGACCGGGTGCGCAACGCCCTGCTGCGGGTGCGCGACGTGGCCAAGGTCGAGCTCTTCGGCGAGCAGGACGAGCGCATCTTCGTCGAGATCTCCAGCACGCGGCTGGCCACACTCGGCGTGGACCTGCCGACCATCCTGAACGCGCTTTCGGCGCAGAACGCGGTGGCCGCCGCCGGCAGCTTCGAAACCGGGACAGACCGCATCTACCTGCGTCCTGGCGGCGGCTTCGACTCGCCGGAGAAGGTCAGGGAAATGTCGATCCGCGCAGGCTCGCGGCTGATCCGGCTGGGCGACATCGCCGAGATCCGGCGCGGCTACGCCGATCCGCCCCAGCCGCGCATGCGCTACATGGGCCGCGACGCGCTCGGCATCGGCGTTTCCATGGCGAAGAACGGCGACATCATCGCGCTCGGGCAGGCGCTGGACGCCGAGATGGCGCGCATCCAGGAGACGCTGC
>DATMWM010000510.1:0-2157 GCA_035562535.1 Rhodocyclaceae bacterium
GGTAGGCGGCGAACTCGACGCGCTCCAGCGGCAGGGCACCGTCCACGAAGACCGTCTTGCCCTCGACATGGGCGACGCCGCGACCCTCGTGGTCGAGCGATTCGATGAGCGCGATCGGCATGGGCGGGCGGTTCGGGAAAAGCTGCGGATTGTAGCGCCTCGCCCGGCGCGGAACGCGCGCCGCGGCGCCGCTTATAATTTGGCCCATGCTGCGACGACTTCTCGGCGGGCTGAGCCCCGAACAATTCCTCGCCCGCCACTGGCAGAAGAAGCCGCTGCTGGTCCGCCAGGCGCTCCCCGGCTTCGCCGGCGTCATGCCGAAGCGGGAACTGCTCGACCTGGCGCTGCGCGACGACGTGGAATCGCGCCTGGTCGAATGCCGCGACGGCCGGTGGTCGGTCAGGCACGGCCCGCTCTCGCGCCGCGACCTGGGCCGCAAGCCGCATCCGTGGACCGTGCTGGTCCAGGGCGCGAACCTGCATTCGGACGAGGCCGACCGGCTGCTGCGCCGGTTCGGCTTCCTGCCCTGGGCGCGCCTGGACGACCTGATGATCAGCTACGCGGTCGACGGCGGCGGGGTGGGGCCGCACTTCGATTCCTACGACGTGTTCCTGATCCAGGCGAGCGGCCGGCGACGCTGGCGCATCGGGGCGCAGCGCGACCTGGGCCTGGTGCCGGGCGCGCCGCTGAAGATCCTGGAGCGCTTCACGCCCACCGAGGAATGGATCGTCGAACCGGGCGACCTGCTCTACCTGCCGCCGCGCTACGCCCACGACGGCGTGGCGCTCGGCGAGTGCGTGACCTGCTCGGTCGGCTTCCGCGCGCCTGCGGCGCAGGAACTGGCTCGCACCTTCCTCGCCTTCCTCGAGGAGCAGATCGACCTGAAGGGCATGTACCGCGACCCGGACCTCGCCAGGCCGCGCCATCCCGGGCGGATCGGCGAGGACATGGTCGCGCAGGTGGAGAAGATGCTCGCCGGCATCCGCTGGAACAGGGCGGACGTGCGCGCGTTCCTCGGCGGCTACCTGAGCGAGCCCAAGCCGCAGGTGTTCTTCGAGCCGCCGGAGGCGCCGCTTTCGCGCAGCCGCTTCCTGCGCGCCTGGGCGCGCGGCGGGCTGGAACTCGACCGCCGGACCCAGATGCTGTTCGCCGGCCGCCGCTTCTTCCTGAACGGCGAACCGGTCGAGGCGCCCGCCGCCGACCGGGCCAGGCTGACCGAACTCGCCGATCGGAGGCGGCTGGCCGGCCCGCAAGGCCTGAGCGAGGCCGGCGTCGACCTGATCTACGAGTGGTATCGTTGCGGCTTCGCGCTGCCCGGCGAGCCGAACGCATGAACCCTACGCCCCTGGAATCGCGGTTCGACACCTACGCGACCTACCGCCAGGCCGTGGCCGACGCGGTCACGCTGGCGCGGCGCGAACTCGTCGTCTTCGACCCGGACCTCCGGGAGACCGGACTCGAATCGCCGGCCATGGAGCAGGCGCTGCGCGCCTTCCTTTCCGCCGGCCGGGACAACCGCGTGCGCATCGTGGTGCACCGCCCGGACGAGGTGGAACGTGCCTGTCCGCGGCTGATGGCCGTCCAGCGCCTGCACGGCCACGGTCTGAGCTTTCGCCAGAGCCCGGAAGACCTGCGCCACCTGTCCGACTGTTTCCTGCTGGCCGACGGAAGCCATGCGGTGATCCGCTTTCACGCCGGCCACGCCCGCGGCAAGCTGCTGATCGAACAGCCGGACGAGGTTTCCGGCTGGCGCCGGCGCTTCGAGGAACTGTGGGGGCTTTCGGTCCCGGCGATCGCCTCGACGACCCTCGGCCTCTGAGCGCCCCCAGGGCCGGGCTGCGCCCAGCCCGCCCCCCGCGGGGGTTCAAGGAAACTTGGGGCGGCCCGGCGTTTCCTTGAGCGGAAGTTGTTGCTTTTTCGCCACAGAAGCTGTCGCGCCCGCATCCGGTTTGAATACCCTCTGCGCTCGTATGTTATTATTTTCAAATGGTCGGGGCCGCCCTCGGCCAGCATTGATCGGACCCCTGTTCATCTCCTCGATAAAGGAACCGCGACAATGAAACACTCTCTCCTCGTTGCTGCTATGGTTGCCCTGGCGGTCACCGCCTGTGCCAAGAAGGAAGAAGCGAAGCCCGCTACCCCGCCTGCCGCCACCAC
>DATMWM010000511.1:0-11503 GCA_035562535.1 Rhodocyclaceae bacterium
GATCTGGTTGAGTTGCGATTCGATCGTCGCCTCCCCGGGTCATCCGATCCGGCACGCGCGCGGCTTCCGCGCGCCGCTCAGTCCAAAACGGCAAGCGTGATCTTGCCGCGGGTGCGCCCGCACCCGAACAGCGCATGAGCCGCGCGCAGCGTCGGGGTTACGGTAGTGCGCAACCGGCCGGCGTCCACCAGCGCGGCCACCTCGTTCAGCAGCCGGCCCTGCGCCGCCATGTCCGGCGTCCGAAACAGCGAGCGGGTGAACATCAAATCCCAATGCAGCGACAGGCTCTTGCGCATGAGCGCCTTGACGTCGATTGTACTGACGGACAGGGCCGCCACGCGCAAGTCGTGCGGCCCCGGACGCAGCATCACAGCATTACCCGCGGAAGCCGGCAGGGCAACCGCACCCCGTCCGCCCGGGGTGGACATCGCCGGGTGTGCGATCTCTTCGCGTGCGATGAACTCCTCGCCGCTGCCGGTGAGGATCACGACCCTGTTCTGCGGGTCGGCGGCGATGTCGCCGAACGCAGCCCCGCACTCGCGGTGCGGACCGGCGCCCCACACCACCGGGCCATCGTCGCTGTGCATCCTCACCTCCAGGATGCCGTCGCTGCGCTGCATGCTCAGGTGCTCGTACTTGTCGCGGTACTCCTCGAACCGGGCCATGGTCTGGACACCTCCGCGGGTGGTGGGAAATCGGCGATGCCTCCGGGGACTCCGCAGGGCTTCCCCCCGGCGGCGGAGTATGATCGGTATCCCAAGGCGGGCCGGTGCATCGACGGGCAGCGGGTCCGGATCGCGATGGGGGTCGGGCGCGGTGCCTCGCGGGTCGGGGCGACGCATGAACCGGGCGGGAGCAGACCATGCGCATTGAACAGGATCTGAAACTCGATTTCAAGGATGTCCTCATCCGGCCGAAGCGCTCGACGCTCGGCTCGCGCGCCGAGGTCGACATCTCCCGCGAGTTCGTCTTCCTGCACTCCAGGAGCCGGTACCACGGGATCCCGATCGTCGCGGCGAACATGGACGCCACCGGGACCTTCGAGATGGCCCGGGCACTGGCCGCGCACGGGCTCTCGGTGGCGCTGCACAAGCACTACGGCGAGGCGGAACTGGTCGCGTTCTTCCGGAATCTCTCGGTCAAGTCCGCGGCGTTCTATTCGATGGGCATAAACCCGCCGGACTACGAGAAGTTCCGCCGCGTCATGGATCAGGCGGGCGGTGCGATCGAGTACGTCTGCGTCGACGTCGCCAACGGCTACACCAAGACGTTCGTCGATTTCCTGCAGAAGCTGCGCAAGGCCTGGCCGCAGGTGACCATCATGGCGGGCAACGTCGTCACCGGCGAGATGACCGAGGAACTGGTCCTCGACGGGGTGGATATCGTGAAGGTCGGCATCGGCCCCGGCTCGGTGTGCACCACGCGCAAGATGGCGGGCGTGGGCTATCCGCAGTTGTCGGCGGTCATCGAGTGCGCGGACGCGGCCCACGGCCTGGGCGGTCTGATCTGCGCCGACGGGGGATGCGCCTCGCCGGGCGACCTGGCCAAGGCCTTCGGCGGCGGGGCGGATTTCGTGATGCTGGGCGGAATGCTGGCCGGGCACGACGAATGCGACGCGGAAATCGTCGAGCGCGAAGGCGTGCGCAAGATGCTCTTCTACGGCATGAGTTCGCGCGCGGCCATGGAAAAGTATGCCGGGGGCGTGGCGGAGTACCGCGCCGCCGAAGGCAAGGAGGTGCTGCTCGACTACCGCGGGCCGGTGGAGAACACGGTGCAGGAGATCCTGGGCGGGGTGCGCTCGGCCTGTACCTATGTCGGCGCCCGCAGGCTCAAGGAGCTGTCCAAGCGCACTACCTTCATCCGCGTCAGCCGGCAGTCGAACGAGGTATTCGGCGAGGATTGAGGCGGCCCGCCTGTGCGCCGGCAGCCGCGCGGCGGCCGCGGGGCTCAATGTAGCGCGGGCGGCCCCGGGCGGCCTTGCGCGGACTCGTCATCCGGCTCGCCGGGCTGCGCCTCGTCCCGGCCCTCGTCCCCCTCCTCCCAGACGTAGCGCGGCTGCGGCGGCGCGGGATCCCGGTTGCGCAGGAGGACCGCCAGGACCACGCCGAGGAGCGCGCCGAAGAAGTGCGATTCGAAGGACACTTCGGGATCGGTCGGGAAGATGCCCCAGACCATGCCGCCGTAGAGGAAGAAGGCGAGCATGGACAGCGCGATCGCCCGGCGGTCCCAGCGGATGGCGCCGATGGTGAAGACGAAGAACATCATGCCGAAGGCCAGGCCGCTGGCGCCGACGTGGCTGCCGTCGCGCGCGAACAGCCAGACCCCGAGGCCGGTTCCGGCGTACAGCACCTTGATCACCAGGCCGGCCGAGCGCGGATAACCGTAGAGCAGCGAGGTGCCGAGGACGGCGATCGGAGCAGAATTGGCCAGCAGATGCGCGAACGAGCCGTGAATCAGCGGCGCAAGCGCGATGCCCGGGATGCCGATGGCGCGGCGGGGGTAGATGCCGAACCTCGCGAGGTCCAGATCGAAGAGTTCCCCCGCGAAGTAAATCGCCCAGAGCATACCGACCGCGGCAAGGGCGACGCGGATCGCCCTTCGGACCCGGCACGCGTCGATCGCCTCTTCGCTGGATGCCTGCATCGACGGGGACCGCTCATCGTTCGAACGCGGGTAGTCTATCGCGACCGTCCCTGAAGCGCCGGCGCCCGGATAATGGCCGGCAGGCCAACCAGCGCGCAACGCATGTCTGCTTCGAAATCCTCCCGCGGAAAATCGGCCGTGCCGGCTGGCCGTCTCGGGCGGCTGCTCGGCTTCGGCCTGCTTGCCGGCGAGATCGCCCTGGGCACGGCGGTCGAAGCGGTACGGCGCATGGCCGGCGCGGAACAGGGACGAGCGGACGGCCCCGTCTTCAGCGCGCGCAACGCGGCCCGCCTGGCCGACCGGCTCGCGCGCATGCGCGGCGCGGCGATGAAGCTCGGCCAGATGCTCTCGATGGAAAGCGAGGATCTGCTGCCACCCGAGCTTGCGCGCGCGCTGGCCGGCCTGCGCAGCGCCGCCTATGCCATGCCGCGCAGCCAGTTGCGGCGGGCGCTCGGGCGCGAGTACGGACGGGGCTGGGAGGAACGGTTCTCATACTTCGACTACGAACCGCTCGCCGCTGCATCGATCGGCCAGGTCCATCGGGCCCGCAGCGCGGATGGCCGCGAGCTTGCGCTCAAGGTCCAGTACCCGGGCGTGGCCAGATCGATCGACAGCGACGTCGACAACGCGCTGGCGCTGCTCCACGGGGTCCACCTCCTGCCGGCCGGCGTCGACCTCGATGGCATCGCCGCAACGGCCAGACAGCAGCTGCACGAGGAGGCCGACTATCTCGCGGAGGCCGCGCACCTCGCACGCTACCGGACGCTGGTTGCCGATGAACCGCACCTGGTCGTCCCGCGCCCCTACGCGGATCTCACCACCCGGCGCGTGCTGGCCATGGACTACGCCGAGGGGATCGCCCTGGACACGCTGGGCGAGGCGGGGACCGCGCAGGCCGAGCGGGATCGCATCGGGGCGCTGCTCGAACGCCTGCTGTTTCGCGAGCTTTTCGAGTTCCGCTTCATGCAGACCGACCCGAACTTCGCGAACTACCTGTACCAGCCGCAGACCGGACGGGTCGCGCTGCTCGACTTCGGCGCCGCGCGGAGCCTCCCGCGCGAGTTCGTCGCCGGCTACGCGCGCATCACGCGGGCGATCATGCACGGCGACCGGGACGCCGCCCGCACCGCCGCCGCGGACATCGGCTACCTGCAGGCGCCCGACGAGGCGCACGTGCGTACCACGCTCGATCTGCTGTTCCTGGTGTGCGAACCGCTGCGCCATCGCGGGCCGTACGATTTCGCCGCTTCGAACCTGGCGCTGCGCGCCGGTCAGCTCAGCTTCCTGCCCGGGTTCGCCGCGGGAACGCTGAGGCTGCCGCCGCCCGCGACGATGTTCCTGCACCGCAAGCTGGTCGGTTCGTTCCTGATCTGCGCGCGCATGGGGGCGCGGGTGGACGTGCGCAGCCTGATCCTGCCGTTCCTCGAAGCGTATTGACGCCTGGGGGCGCGCCCGGATCCCGCGGCTACTCCAGGCAGCCTGCCGCCCGGGTGTGGTCGAACTCGAAATGCTGCCAGGCGCCGGACGGATCCCGGCCGGGCAACGGGCCGGTGGCAGTCCGGGCGGTCAGCCGCAGGCTGTCCAGTTCCTCGAAGCAATAGCCGTGCGCCAGGGCATCCCCGGCGGACGCGAGGTCCAGCCCGACTGCGGCCGGGGCTGCGGCGGCTTGATCCGGTGCGCGAACTACGCTGACGTAAGGTGCCATTCCGGCCTCCGTGTTCGAAGGGGCGATCGCCGCCCCGACATGCCGCGGCCTGGCATCAGTTGTAGCCGAGCAGGGCCACATGCCCGACCCCGCCGGTGGCTGGGGTCGGCGTCGTCAGGGCGGGGCGGTGCGCGGCCGGCCGGGCCTGCGGCGCGGACCGGGAATCGTCGGCAAGTTCGAGAAGCCGGGCGATAAGTCGGATCAACTGCGGATTCATGTGGACCTCCTGATGGATTGCGCCCCGGGCACGGCGCGGGCAAAGCGCGGCCGCGGCCCGGTGGGGCGCGTAGCGTTCGGGAATCGGGGATGCGGCGCGGGTCAGTTCGGCGCCTGGCGCACGCAGGAGGCGGCGCAGGCCGCCATCGCCGCGGCGGAGTGCGGCGACGCCTCAGGCGTATTCGCCGCCGCGGACGGAGCCGTCCTTGCGCGTCCAGATGAACAAGGCCGTGGACAGGTAGATGCCCAGGCCGGCAAGCACGGCGGTATTGGCGTTGAGAAATTCGATCATGTTCGGTCCCTCGGTTCGTGGTTCGGGTGCCCGGCCGGGCGCCACGGCCTGGTGGACCGGGGCGCGTGTGGCCGGAACCTGGGCTATAGCACGAGCCGTGCCAGATTCCCCGAAAACCGCCTCGCGGGGCTGTCCTCCCGGCAGCCGGCCCGCATGCCCTGCGCACACGATAGCCTTGACGATCATGGAGTTAGGCGTATCGGCCGGTGGCACCGACGACCGCCGGCGGCGGCAGTCGCTGCCCGCACGCGGCGCGCCTGCCGGTGTCCTGATTCCGTCGGGCGCAGGCGTCGCCCCGGCCGGGCGTGAGCGGACACTTCGCCTATCGTCTTGATTCTGCAAGGCCGGCGCCTGTCATCGCGTGACGACAGTCGACCCGGTGGGACAGCGCGTCATCGCCCCCGGACGTATCGGCTGCCGGTCCGCGACGAACCTGCCGCAGCCGCGATTCCGGTCGGTCCGGGCCGTGCGCGCTCCGCGGATCGACGGATCCGTGCCGGCTGCCGCGTCAGGACGCGGCCTCCTGCGGGGTGCCGCCGGCAGCCGGCTGGGTCCGCGCCCTGCCGCTGAAGACGCGCTTGATCACCACGTAGAACAGCGGGGTGAAGAACAGGCCGAGCGCGGTGCCGGCGATCGTGCCGCCGAGCACGCCGGTGCCGACCGCGTGCTGGCTGCCCGAGCCGGCGCCGGTGGCGATCGCCAGCGGCAGCACGCCCAGCCCGAAGGCGAGCGAGGTCATCAGGATCGGTCGCAGGCGCAGGCGCACCGCCGCCAGGGTCGCGGCAATCAGGTCCTTGCCCTCCTGCTCCATCTGCGCCTTGGCGAATTCCACGATCAGGATCGCGTTCTTCGAGGTCAGGCCGACGGTGGCGAGCAGGCCGACCTGGAAATACACGTCGTTGGACAGGCCGCGGCCGCCCGCGGCGAGCAGCGCGCCGAGCACGCCGAGCGGCGCCACCAGCATCACCGCGAAGGGCACCGACCAGCTCTCGTACAGCGCCGCCAGGCAAAGGAACACCACCAGCAGCGAAAGCGCGTACAGCGCCGGCGCCTGGGTGCCGGCGCGCCGCTCCTCGAACGAGGTGCCGGTCCATTCGTAGCCGATGCCGGCGGGCAGC
The DNA here is from genome assembly GCA_035562535.1 of Rhodocyclaceae bacterium. GTDB lineage: Bacteria > Pseudomonadota > Gammaproteobacteria > Burkholderiales > Rhodocyclaceae > DATMWM01. Next base: position 5,975 of record DATMWM010000511.1, read on the forward strand.
TTGGCCATGATCTCGGCCACCGCCTTCATCGCCTCGCCGGTGGACAGGCCGGGCGCGGCCTGGCCGAGCAGTTCGATCGAGGGCTGGCCGTTGTAGCGCTCCAGGCGCGGCGAGCCGTAGACCCAGCGCGCCGTGGTGAAGGCCGACAGCGGCACCATCTCGCCGCGGTCGTTGCGCACGTACCAGCGCGACAGGTCCTCCGGCTTCATGCGCGCGTCCGCGTCGGCCTGCACGTAGACCTTCTTGATCCGGCCGCGGTCGACGAAGTCGTTCACGTAGGTGCCGCCCCAGGCGGTCGACAGGGTGTCGTTGATCGCGGCCACCTGCACGCCGAGCGCGCCGGCCTTGGCGTGGTCGATCTGCAACTGGTACTCGGCGACGTCCTCCTGGCCGTTCGGCCGCACGCCGACCAGGCGCTTGTCCTGCGCGGCCAGGCCGAGGAACTGGTTGCGCGCCGCCACCAGCGCCTCGTGGCCGAGGCCGGCGCGGTCCTGAAGCTGCAGGTTGAAGCCGCTCGATGTGCCCAGCTCGATCACCGCCGGCGGCACGAAGGCGAACACCAGCGCCTCGCGGATCTGCTGGAAGGCGCCCATGGCCCGCCGGGCCACCGAGTGGACGTCGCTGCCCGGCGCCTCGCGCTCGCTCCAGTCCTTCATGCCGACGAAGCCCAGGCCCATGTTCTGGCCGCTGCCGGCGAAGCTGAAGCCGGCCGCGGTGAACAAGGAGCGCACGTGGTCCTTTTCGTTTTCCAGGAACTGCTGTTCGACCTTCTTCAGCACCTCGACCGTGCGCTCCTGGGTCGCGCCGGCCGGCAGGATGACCTGGGTGAACAGCACGCCCTGGTCCTCGTCCGGCAGATAGGCGGTCGGCATGCGCACGAACAGCAGGGCGACGACGCCGAGGATCGCCACGTAGATCGCCATGAAGCGCAGGCCGCGGTGCAGGATCCAGCCGACCGCGGATTCGTAGCGCCGGGTGGCGCTGGCGAACCCGACGTTGAACCAGTGGAAGAAGCGCCCGAACAGGCCGCCTTCGCCGTGCTCGTGGCCCTTCTCCACCGGCTTGAGCATGGTCGCGCACAGCGCCGGGGTAAACACGATCGCCACCAGCACCGAGAGCGCCATCGCCGAGACGATGGTCACCGAGAACTGGCGGTAGATCACGCCGGTGGAGCCGCCGAAAAACGCCATCGGCACGAACACCGCGGCCAGCACCAGGCCGATGCCGATCAGCGCGCCGGTGATCTGGCGCATCGACTTGCGCGTGGCCTCCTTCGGCGACAGGCCTTCCTCGCTCATGATCCGCTCGACGTTCTCGACCACGACGATCGCATCGTCGACCAGCAGGCCGATGGCGAGCACCAGGCCGAACATGGTGAGCGTGTTGATCGAGAAGCCGAAAGCCGCCATCGCGCCGAAGGTGCCGAGCAGCACCACCGGCACCGCGATGGTCGGAATCAAGGTGGCGCGCAGGTTCTGCAGGAACAGGTACATCACCAGGAACACCAGCGCGATCGCCTCGGCCAGCGTGTATACCACGTTCATGATCGAGAGCCTGACGAAGGGCGTGGTGTCGTAGGGCACCACCACCTCGATCCCGGCCGGGAAGTAGGGCTTCATCTCATCGACCTTCGCGCGCACCGCTTCGGCCGTGTCCAGCGCGTTGGCGCCGGCGGCGAGCCTGATGCCGATGCCCGCGGCCGGCTGGCCCTTGTAGCGCCCGACCACGCCGTAGTTCTCGGCGCCGATCGCCACCCGCGCCACGTCCTTCAGCCGCACCTCGCCGCCCTGGGTCGAGCTGCGCAGCAGGATCTGCTCGAACTGCTCGACCGTCTCCAGGCGGTTCTGCACCACCACCGAGGCGGTGAAGCCCTGGCCCGAAACCGCCGGCGCGCCGCCGAGCTGGCCGGCCGAGACCTGCGCGTTCTGCGCGCGGATCGCGGCCTGCACGTCGCCCGGCGTGAGCCGGTAGTTGTTCAGCCTGGCCGGGTCGAGCCAGATGCGCATGGCGTACTGGGCGCCGAACACCTGCACCTCGCCCACGCCGGTCACGCGCGAGAGCGGGTCCTGCACCGTGGCCGTGAGGAAGTCCGAGAGGTCGTCCCGGGTCATGCTGCCGTCTGTGGAGACGAAGCCGAGCACCATGAGGAAGTTGCGCGCCGACTTGGCCACCTGCACGCCCTGCTGCTGCACCGCCAGCGGCAGCAGCGGCAGGGCGAGCTGCAGCTTGTTCTGCACCTGCACCTGGGCGATGTCCGGATCGGTGCCGGCGTCGAAGGTCAGCGTGACCGTGGCGCGGCCGAAGGAGTCCGAGGATGAGCTTATGTACAGTAGGCCGTCCAGGCCGGTCATCTTCTGCTCGATGATCTGGGTGACCGAGTCCTCCACGGTCTTGGCCGAGGCGCCGGGATAGGTGGCGTTGATCGCGATCGTCGGCGGCGCGATCGGCGGGTACTGCGCCACCGGCAGCCGGAGGATCGCCAGCGTGCCGGCGAGCATGATGACGATGGCGATGACCCAGGCGAAGATCGGCCGGTCGATGAAGAATTGCGCCATGAGCTGCTACCTCACTGCTTCGCCGCGCCGGCGGCCGGGGCCGCAGGCGCCACCGTCTGTCCGGCCTCCTGCGCCTGCACCTGGGCGCCCGGCTTGACCTTCTGCAGCCCCTCGACGATGACGCGTTCGCCCGCCGACAGGCCCGAGGCGACCACCCATTTGTCGCCGACCGACTGTTCCGCCCTGACGATGCGCGCCGCGACCTTGCTTTCTGCGTCGACCACCATCACCTGCGCCTCGCCGCGCGGATTGCGGCTGAGCGCCGCGTGTGGCACCAGCACCGCGTCGCGGTTCACGCCCTGCGTGAGCCGCGCACGCACGTACATGCCCGGCAGCAGTTCGCCGCGCGGGTTCGGGAACAGCGCGCGCAGCGTCACGCTGCCGGTGGCCTGATCGACCGTCGCCTCGGAGAACGCCAGTTTGCCCTCCTCACGGTAGAGGCTGCCGTCCTCGAGCACCAGCTTCACCGGCACCGTGTTGCCGGCGGTGCGCTGCAGCCTGCCGGCGTCGATCTCGCGCTTCAGGCCGAGCAGTTCGGTGCTCGACTGGGTCAGGTCCACATGGATGGGATCGAGCTGCTGCACCGTGGCGAGCGGTTCCGGCTGGTTGGCGGTGACCAGCGCGCCGGCGGTCACCGCCGAGCGGCCGATGCGGCCGGCGATCGGCGAGGCCACGCGCGTGAAGCCGAGGTCCACCCGCGCCTTGTCCAGCGCGGCCTTGGCCGCCCCGACCTCGGCCTGGCCCTGCTTGTAGCCGGCCTGCGCCTCGTCGTTCGCCTGCAGGCTGACCATCTTGACCTTGACCAGTTCGGCATAGCGCTCGGCCTTCAGCCGCGCCGCCTCCAGGTTCGCCTCGGCGCGGGTCACGTTGGCGCGCGCGCTGTCGTAGGCGGCCTGGTAGGTCGCCGGGTCGATGCGGTAGAGCACCTGGCCCGCCTTGACGTCGCTGCCTTCCTTGAACAGGCGCTCCTTGACGATGCCGGTCACCTGGGGCCGCACTTCCGCGACCAGGTAGGGCGTGGTGCGGCCGGGCAGTTCGGCGGTCACCGGCACGGTTTCGGTGCGCACCGTGACCACGGTGACCGCCGGGGCCTGCGGAGCGCTGGCTCCGGGCGCCGGCTGCTTGTCCCCGCTGCAGCCCGCGAGCAGTAGGACGGCGCCGAGGGCGCACAGGAGGGGACTCGACATCGGAGTGGGATGGCTCTGCATGGGTGGTCTCGCGCCCCTGCCCCGTCCCGGGCGGCATGCGCCGGGATCGCGCGGAAACGGCTTGGATCGGATGGCTAGAATGAACGTTCAATCTATATTAGGATGCGTCCGAATGCAAGGCCGGTCGCCGCCGGCCCGGCGCCGCCAGAACAGGAGCAAGCCCATGCCAGCAACCGCCGACCGCCCGACCGAAGCCACGCGTGCCGAGGCGCGCCGCGCGCAGATTCGCGCCGCCGCCGCGGACTGCTTCCGCCGGCACGGCTTCCACGGCACGAGCATCGCGGAAATCTCGAAGGCCGCCGGCATGAGCGCCGGCCACATCTACCACTACTTCGAGAACAAGGAGGCGATCATCGCCGACATCGTCGCGCAGGACATGCAGCGCCTGCTCGCGCTGACCGCCGAACTGCGGGCGGCGAGCGACGTCAAGGCGGCGATGGTCGAGCGCGCCGTCCAGGGCGTGGAAGAGAATCTCGACCTGGGCCGGGCCGGACTGCAGAACGAGATCGTCGCCGAAGCCGCCCGCAACCCGCACATCGCCGACATCGTCCGCGCCGCCGACGCGCTCTGCCGTGAAAGCCTCGCGGACACCCTGCGCGCCCTGCGCCGGGCCGACGGCCACCGCGACAGCGAGGCGCACCTGTCCGGCATGGTGGAGGCGCTCGCGGCGATGTTCGAGGGACTGCGCACGCGCAGCATCCGCAACCCCGGACTCGACCGCGATGCCGTGGTCCGCATCTTCCGGCGCATGGTCCACGACCTGCTCACGCAGACCCCGTAATTCCTCCCGGCGGGCCGGTGCGCGGCGATTGGTCGCGCGGCGGACCCGCATTTCTCCCGCGCTTTGCCGAGCAGTGCACGGTCCGGGCGGCGGCGTTTGTGAATTCGCAAATGAATCGCGGCCGGTTTGGGCTACAAATGGCATGGGTACATACGCAGTTGCGAATATTCCGTTTTGCTGGTTATCGCATGGGGTTGGGGGGCGGTGGCTAGGTACGAAAGGAAATCACCATGAACCTTCCTGCGCTCATTCCTTCCCGGAACACCCGTCTGGTTGCGCTCGCGGTCTGGATCGTCCTCGACCTCGTCCTGCTGATCTGGGCCGGGGTGTGCATCGGCCTCGGCGTGTTCGAGCAGGCGTGCATGCAGTCCGCCGGCATCAGCACCGGGCTGCTCGGCTTTTCCATGGTCGTCAAGCTGGTCTGCGGCGCGTGGATCGTCTGGCGCACCTCGGCACCTGCGCCCGTGCAAGCTCACCCGGCCTCGCCGGCGCAATAGCGTGGCCGGGGCGATCGGGGCAATGGACCGGGTAATGACCGGCGCATCCGGCGATGCGCAGGCGGCCCCGGCTTCGCGGGGCGGGCCCGGCGCGGCGGGCGGCGCATGGTGCGACGGCAATCCGCTGTCCCCGCTCGCCGTGTTCCTGCGCGTGCTGGACGGCGAACCGGTCTCCGCGATCCAGGCGTCGCTGCCCGACCACCTGGACGCGAAGGAGGGCCTCGTGCGTCAGGCCGAGACCCTCCTCCCGCACCTGGACCGGCGGCTTCCCGGCGGCGTCAGGGTCACCGCTAGGCGGCCGAACGGATTTCGCGCCCTGCAGGCCGATTGCCTGCGCATCCTGGAATGCCATCCTCAACTGCGGCTGACCGGGCCGCTGCCCCGGGCCACGGCGGAGAACCGCGCGCGCTATCAGGCCGCCAGGGAGCGTGCCGAACGCGCAGCGCAACTCCACGAACAGGGGCTGTCCTGGACCGAGATCGCAGCAC
>DATMWM010000512.1:0-2978 GCA_035562535.1 Rhodocyclaceae bacterium
CTCGCCGACTGCCTCGACCCGCCGGTAGGAACTCATCCAGTCCTGGGCGCGCATTGCCGGGAACATGGCGGCCAGCCTATCGGGCAGCATGCGCGCGTGCTCGTCGAGCAGGTCGTAGACGCCGGCGGCGAACTGGGGCAGCGGCTCCGGGCCGAAGCGCTCCCAGCCCGCGGCGAGGAAGTGATCGTAGAACAGGTCCACCATGATCCCGGCGATGCGCGCCCAGGACTGGATGAGTTCCTACCGGCGGGTCGAGGCAGTCGGCGAGGCGCTGGACCGCATGGCCACGCACCGGCTCAGGCGGCCGAACACGCTGGCCGGGTCGGGCAGCGAACTGCAGGCGCGCTATCCGGACTTCGCGCGCGACTTCGCGGCGTTCTTCCCCGAGGCAATCGCCTACGCGGCGTCGGTGCGCGCCGGCCGGCGGTCGTAGCGGGAAGCAGTTGGTGGAATACGGCCTTCGGCCTATTCCACCCTACGAGCCGAAACGTCGCGCTGTCGCGTAGGGTGGAATGGCGCCGCAGGCGCATATTCCACCATCCGGCGCGGGCGCAAGCCGCTGCGACACCGACCCTCCGACGGTGGGATACGGGCTGCGCCCTATCCCACCCTACACTCCGCGGTCCTCCGTAGGGTGGAATAGCGCCGCGGGCGCGTATTCCAACGTCCCGCTACATGTCCCGCCGGCCGATGGCGCGCAGGAATTCGTTGCGCGACTGGTCGGACTGCTCGAACGCGCCGGTGAAGGCCTGGGTCACCACGCGCTCGTCGCCGCGCCGGTCTTCGCCGAGCAGCAGGCAGAGCTGCTCGGCCTCGACCACGCAGGCCCCGCCGCGCGCCTTGCCATGCGTGACCAGCGCCTCTGCGATGTCGCGGGTCATCCATTCCTGGTAGGTGAAGCGGTGGCCGATCGCATCCACCATGCGGGCGATGCGGCCGAAGCCGTGCAGCCGCCCTCCGGGTAGGTAGGCAACGTGGGCCACGCCGCGGAAGGGCACGAGGTGATGCGGGCACACGCCGTGGATGGCGATGCCGCGCACCACCACCATGTCGCGGCGCACATCCTCGAAGCCCTCGCCCAGCGCCTCGGCCGGGTCCATGTCGTAGCCGCCGAGCAGCCGCCGCTGCCAGAGTTCGCGCACCCGCCGCGCCGTGCGGCCGGTATGCACCGTGTCCGGCGCGATGCCGCAGGCGCGCAGCAGGTCGGTCACCGCCCGCTCGAAGGCGAGCGGGTCGAACTGTCCCTGGCGCGGGATGCCTATGCCGGCGGTTCGGGCCGGCGCCGGATCGTGGTCGGACATGTGTACGCTCGCTTGCGGTGTCCCGGCCGATCATACACGCCTGCCGGGGCGCGCCCGGCGTCTAGGCGCGGCGCCCCAAATTCGCCGGGGCGAAGTGGCTAACATGCCGATCCATCCGTGCGCCCGGTTCAACCCCCTGGAGACCATTCATGTCCGCCAACCTGCCCCAGCTTTCCATGATCGCGCTGCGCCTGGAGTCCGGCATCGCCGAGGTGCGCCTGAACCGCCCGGACAAGTCGAACGCGATCAACGACCCGATGTGGCACGAGATCCGCGAAGCCTTCCGCTGGGCGGACACCGAGCCGGCGGCGCGCGTCGTCGTGCTCGGCGGCGAGGGCCGCAACTTCTGCGCCGGCATCGACCTTTCCATGCTGGCGGGCATCCCGCAGCGGATCGCCGCCCGCGACGCCGCCCGCAGCCGCGAGGCCCTGCGCCGCATCATCCTGGACATGCAGGACTGCTTCACCAGCGTCGAGCGCTGCCGCAAACCGGTTCTGGCGGCGATCCAGGGCGCCTGCGTGGGCGGCGCGATCGACCTGGCGACCTGCTGCGACATGCGCTACGCATCGGCCGAGGCGGTGTTCTCGGTGCGCGAGGTCGACGTCGGCATGGCCGCCGACGTCGGCACCCTGCAGCGCCTGCCGCGGCTGGTGCCCGAGGGCGTCGCGCGCGAACTCTGTTACACCGGCCGCAATGTCGACGCCCGCGAGGCCCGCGAGATCGGGCTGGTCAACCAGGTGTTCGAATCGCCGGAGGCGCTGCACGAAGGCGTGGCCCGGATCGCCGCGAGCATCGCCGCCAAATCCCCCCTGGCGATCAGGGGCATCAAGCGGATGCTCGACTACGGCCGGGACCATCCGGTGGCCGACGGTCTGGAGTACGTCGCCACCTGGAACGCCTCGATGCTGCTCTCGGACGATCTGGGCGAGGCGCTGTCGGCGATGCGCGAGAAGCGGCCGCCGAAGTTCCCCGATTGAGATGCGGAACGGATGAATCGCAGCCCTGTCGGAGGGAAACACGGCCGGCGCTTCACGGCCTAAAATGCCGGCCACAATTCCAACCCCGAGGAGCCGCGATGAGCCAGGACGCCTTCAAGACCGTTCGCAAGTTCAAGATCGGAAGCACCACCGGAAAGCTGCAGTCGCTGCCGGCGCTGGAGGAAGCCGGCATCGGCCGCATCTCGCGCCTGCCGGTGTCGATCCGCATCGTGCTGGAGTCGGTGCTGCGCAACTGCGACGGCAGGAAGGTGACCGAGGAGCACGTCCGCCAGCTTGCCAACTGGAAGCCGAACGCGCCCCGTGTCGACGAGATCCCCTTCGTGGTGGCGCGCGTGGTGCTGCAGGACTTCACCGGCGTGCCGCTGCTGGCGGACCTCGCGGCGATGCGCGGCGTGGCGAAGAAGCTCGGCCGCAATCCCAAGCTGATCGAGCCGCTGGTGCCTGTCGATCTGGTGGTGGACCACTCGGTGCAGATCGACCACTACGGCACCAGGGACGCGCTGGACCTCAACATGAAGCTGGAATTCCAGCGCAACAACGAGCGTTATCAGTTCATGAAGTGGGGCATGCAGGCCTTCGACACCTTCAAGGTGGTGCCGCCCGGCATCGGCATCGTGCACCAGGTCAACCTGGAATACCTGGCGCGCGGGGTCTGGCAGAAGGACGGCCTGTACTACCC
>DATMWM010000513.1:0-8504 GCA_035562535.1 Rhodocyclaceae bacterium
CGGAGATCGCATCCTGGAACCTCGCGCGACTGGCCGAAGCGCTGCTGCCCCTGATCGCGGACGACGTCGAGCGGGCGGTGGCGCTGGCCACCGAGGTTGTCGCCGCCTTCCCGGACCGATACCGCAGCTATCTGCTGCGCGGACAGCGCGCCAAGCTCGGCCTGCGCCGCGGCAACCCGGAGGACGACGGCAGCGATGCCGCGCTGGCCAAAGACTGGCTCGTCCTGCTTCATGCCGAGCGGGTGGACTTCACCCTGGGCTGGCGGCGGCTTGCCTATGCGGCGGCGGGCGACGAGGCGCCGCTGCGCGCGCTGTTCGCCGACACGAGCGCACCCGACGCATGGCTTACGCGCTGGCGCGCACGCTGCGCGGCCGAGGACCAGGGCGCGGGAACCGATCCGTCCATCGCCGGGATTGAACGCGCCGGAGCGATACGCGGCGTCAATCCCATCGTGATCCCGCGCAACCACCGCGTCGAGGAGGCCCTCGCCGCCGCTACCGACGAAGGCGACCTCGCGCTCTTCGAGCGTCTGCTCGACGCGCTCAGGCAGCCGTACGACGAGCTTCCCGAATGCGCCGGTTACGCCGAGCCGGCGCCGGCCCACGTGACCGCCTGCTACCGCACCTTCTGCGGAACCTGATCGAGATGCGCTTCCCGGCATGGTCCCGCCACTTGTAACCCGGACTCGATGTGCCATCATTCGAGCGGCCGGGCCGCGACCCACCCACAAACAACAGAGGAGACGAATCATGAGCCAACCCGTCGTCTATGGCGATGCCATAAGCACCTACGTGCGTTCCGTCCGCCTGGCCCTGGAGGAAAAGGGCGTGGCCCACACGCTGGTGTCCGTGGATCTGGTCAAGGGCCAGCACAAACAGCAGGATCATCTAGTCCGGCATCCCTGGGGCAAGATGCCCGCCTTCGAGCACGACGGCAATTCGTTCTACGAGGCGTCGGCGATCGTTCGCTACATCGACGAGGCGTTTCCGGGACCGGCATTGATGCCGCCGACCCCCGCCGAGCGCGCTCGTGCGAACCAGGTGATGAGCATCGTCGACAGCTACGGATACCCGGCGTCGATCACCAACATCTTCATTCCCCGGGTGCTCATACCCTCGCTCGGCGGGCAGACCGACGAAGCCCAGGTCGACGCGGCCAAGCCGCAGGCCGCGCTGTTCCTCAAGGAGCTCGCGCGGCTGCTGGGCGGGGCGAACTACTTCGGCGGCGCAACCGTGAGCCTCGCCGATCTCCACGTGCTGCCGGTGCTGACCTACCTGCGGGCGACCCCGGAAGGCCAGGCCCTGCTTGCGGCGGTGCCGAGCATCTTGGCCTGGATGGACCGCATGAGCCAGCGCCGCAGCGTGCAGGCGGTGATGCCGGCCGCTTGAGCCTGGCCGGACGTGCGCGAGGAAACGGGCGCGGTTCGCCCGGGTCTTCCTAGAACAGGCGGTTCAGCCCGTTCAGGGCGGCCACCCGGTAGGCCTCGGCCATGGTGGGATAGTTGAAGGTCGTGCGGGCAAAGTAGGCAAGGGTGTTGGCCTTGCCCGGCTGGGCCATGATCGCCTGGCCGATGTGGACGATCTCGGAAGCCTGCTCCCCGAAGCAGTGGATGCCGAGTATCTCCAGGGTCTCGCGATGGAACAGGATCTTCAGCATGCCGACCGTGTGCCCGGTGATCTGGGCGCGGGCGATGTTCTTGAACTGCGCGTTCGCCACCTCGTAGGGGACCTGTGCCTCGGTCAGTTCGCGCTCCGTCCGCCCGATTGAGCTGATCTCGGGCACCGTGTAGATGCCGGTCGGGAAAGCCTCGACCAGGGACCAGTCGCACTCGCCGTGGGCGATGTGCGCCCCGACGAATCGCCCCTGGTCGTAGCTGGCGCTGGCCAGCGCCGGCGGCCCGACCACGTCGCCCACCGCGTAGATGCTGGGCACGGCCGTCTGGTAGCTTTGGTTTACCTCCAGCTGGCCGCGCCCGTTGGGCGTCAGGCCGACCGCCTCCAGGCCCAGTCCCTGGGTATTGCCGGTGCGGCCGTTGGCCCAGAGCAGGATGTCTGTCTTGAACTTCTTCCCGGACTTGCAGGTCAGCACCACGCCATCCTCTGCCGGCTCTGCCCGCTCGTAGCTCTCGTTGTGGCGAATCACCACCCCCTGCTGGCGCAGGTGATAGCTCAGGGCATCGGTGATCTCGTCGTCGAGGAAGGACAGAAGCCGGTCGCGGCTATCCACCAGGTTCACCTTGGTCCCCAGGCTGGCCATGATCGATGCGTACTCGCAGCCGATCACCCCGGCGCCGTAGATGGTGATCGAGCTCGGGGTGTGGGTCAGGCGCAGGATCGTGTCGCTGTCGCGCACGCGGGCATGGCTGAAGTCCACGTCCGGCGGACGATAGGGGCGGGATCCGGTGGCGATCACGATATGGTTCGCGGACAGCGTGTCGGCCGCGCCGTCGGCGCGCGCGACCTCGACATGATTGGCGTCCACCAGGCGCGCCCGGCCGAACAGCACCTCGACCCGATTGCGCTGATAGTAGCGGTAGCGGGTCCGGACCTGGTCCGTGATGACGGCATCGGCCGCGCGCAGCAGGTCGGGAAACTCGATCTCCACCTGATCCAGGGTGTGCTGGAACAGCGGGTTGCGGCGGTAGTCCGCCAGCATCTGGATGTTGTGCCGCAGGGCCTTGCTGGGGATGGTCCCCCAATGGGTACAGCCGCCGCCCACCTGGGTGTGGGCCTCGACGACGGCCACCCGCTGCCCGGCCTTGGCGAGCTTCATGGTGGCACCCTCGCCGGCGGGCCCGGTGCCGATGACGATGGTATCGAAGGCTTTGGCGGTCATGGGCTTGGGCTGGGGTCAGGTTGTGCCGCGAGGCAGCCGCGGACGGGCCGGCACGAGCGGTTCTTGCTGCTCAGGGGGCGAATGGCCTTTTTCATGTCGGATTGCGCCTGTCGACCATGGGAGCCGCCGAGCAAGGACGATGCCAGGCGTAGCCGTCGCGTCGGCATGCATGTTGCCCCGGCATCGGCTCCGCTGCCGATCCAGACGACGACGATCGCGCACCGGCAGGGCCGAAGGTGGGGGTCGCTGCACCAATGTCGGGCCACGTCGCCGTCCCGCTGCGCGAAACGGTGCGTGCCCGGCCTGTCGACCACGACGCGCACACCACCGGCCGCGCCAATGCCCGCGACGCGCCCGTGGCCTGCGGGCGCTTAGGGCTGGGCGAGTACATCGAGCACGTGATGCGCCTCCTCGATCACCCGGGGCCCGCCCATGTCGTCGCGCTATGCCAGCCCCGCGCGCCCACGATCTGCAAACCGGCGTCGTGCGCCACGGCGCTTGCGATGGCCGCGGCTGGATCCGGGAGATCTGACCGCGGGTACGCGAGACGATCTGCGACCGGCATCGAGGAAGCGGTGCGCGATGGCTGTTCCCGCTTCGCGAGTGTCCGGTTATGATCGTGTCGGCCATGCCGGTTCGGCGCTACCCTTCGCACACGACCGACGCGGACCCGCGGTGCGCCCGGGGGCGCCAGGCAGGCGAGGGCGACCGGCCGCCATGCCGTGAGGATGACATGTCGATTCGACCGCAACGGTGATGATTGCCGGAAACGCCGCCCGTACCGGCACGATGGGGCGGTCATGGGGCCGGAAGTGATCCGCGTCTTGCGCCGCCTGGTGTGCGCCTGGTTTTCGGCCGGGCTGCTTGCCGCATGCAGCGGTTGGGCGAGTCCGGCGGCGGAGACCGTGGTGGACGTTGATTCGGCCAAGCGGGAAATGCGGGTATTGCGCGAGGGCAAGGTTCTCGCGGTGTTCGAGCGCGTTTCGGTCGGTCGCTGGGGGGTAAGCGAGGAAAAGCGGCTCGGGGACGGCAAGACCCCGCTCGGTCAGTATCGTATCGCGTGGCTGAAGAAAGGCGGCCGGTTCGGCCCCTTCCTGGGCTTCGACTACCCGTCGCCTGCGCGCGCCGAAAAGGGCCTCGCCGCCGGCGAAATCGACCAGGCCGAGCACGATGCCATTCGGCAGGCGCATGCCGACGGGCGCGTCCCACCGCAGAACACCCGTCTGGGTGGATACATCGGCATTCATGGCCTCGGCCGCGCCGATCCCGGGATCCACCGGGAGATGAACTGGACCAAGGGCTGCATCGCCCTGACCGACGCGCAGATGAGCCGGCTGATGCGCCTGGTGGGAAAAGGTACGCTGGTCAGAGTACACTGACGCGCCGGCTGATTCGTTCCTCGCGTCGTGCAAGAGAAGAAGTCCATCGATCATTGCTGGAGGCAAACGTCATGAAGAAGATCGTCACCACCGTAGTTCTGGTGCTTGGCCTGGGTGCGCTGGGCGGTTGCGCCACCGTTTCCAAGGAAGAGTTCGAGGCCGTGCGTGCGACCGCCAACAAGGCGGTTGCCGACGCGGCAGCCGCCAGGGCCGCCGCGGACAATGCGGCGGCGGCGGCGGCCAAGGCGCAGGCGTCGGCCGATGCCGCAAAGACCACGTCGGAGGCCGCCAAGTCCTCGGCCGATGCCGCGAAGTCCGCGTCCGAGGCGGCCAACGCGTGCTGTCAGGACACGCAGACCAAGATCGACCGCATGTTCAAAAAGTCGATGTACAAGTGAGCGAACCGCCCTTCTCGACGCCGGGAGAAGGGCGCATGCAGGGTCTCGTCCTGGGAATCCGGGTTCGCCTGCAATCGCCGCGGCCGCCGGCCCCGCGGCGTGTTGCTTTGGCGCGCTCGCGTCGCCCGACCGGCATTGGACCCGCAGGCTGCGCGGCGGCCATGCCCGGAGCGGGGCGCTCATCGCTTCGCACGCGTGATCGGGACCGGCAGCCCCGATTTCTCGATGAGCGCTGCGCTCAGGCGTACTTCATCGAGTTCGAGATCCGGCCGGTCGGCGACCCTTTGCCTGGCCTGCTCCAGCGTCTGCGCGACCACGGTCCCGATTTCGCCCTCATCCTCCTCGAACGGCGGATGCGCCTCGACATACAGGCCGTCGGGTCCCCAGCCGAGCTTGATCGGCTGATTCATGAGTCGCACCGTAGTGCCAACCGGCGCGAGCCGGAACAGCGCCTCGATGTGCTCCGGCAGCAGGCGCATGCAGCCGTGCGTGACGCGCATGCCCACGCCGAATTCCTTGTCGGTGCCGTGGATCAGGTATCCCGCGATGGCCAGCCGAAGCGCATAGCTGCCGAGCGGGTTGTCCGGCCCCGGCGGCACCACCCGCGGCAGCGCCTCGCCGTCGAATGCATGCTCGGCGCGGATCGAGGCGGGCGGCATCCAGGAGGGATCCTTCTGCTTCGCGGAGATCCGGGTGAGGCCGAGCGGCGTCTTCCAGTCCATGCGGCCGACCGAGATCGGAAAGGTGATGACCTCGGGCCGATCAGCCTTCCTTGCGGGCTTCGGGTAGAAGTAGAGCCTGTATTCCGGCAGATTGATGACGATGCCCTTGCGCTCTGCATCCGGCAGCAGCCTCTGGCCGGGGACGATCACCTCGCTGCCGACCCTGGGCAGCCAGCGGTCCGCGCCGGGATTGGCGTTCAGGATTTCCTCCTGGCCGACGCCTTGCTCGCGGGCGATGTCGGGCAGAGTCTGCTCGTCGCGGACAGTCGCAAGACGAATCTCGCCGACGAGATCCGATTTCGGTCCTGGGAGCGCGTGCCGCTCCACTGGCGCCGCTTGTCCATGCGCGGCCGGCATGGCGCCGGCGAAGAGAAGGGCGCCGAACAGGGCGAGTACAGGGCGGAAACGACGAGGGCTCATGAGCGGACCGTGATCGCTGAATGGTAGCGGCATCGACCGAAGAATGCGCGCACCGCCTGTCGTTGCAAAGGCCCTCGCCTGAGGACCGGCCCGGCCGGCGGGATAAACCGTGGTGCAGCCCCGCCCTGGAAAGGCGGGCCGCTAAGTCGGACAATTCCACGATGCAGATCAGCCTCCCGCCGCGCATGCACCGCTGCCACCGCTTCGACCGGCTGGACGTCGTCACCGAGGTCCGCTACGGGGAAAGGCCCCCGGCCGTGGCGCACGATGGGCAGGACTTGGGCGAGGCGCAGATGGCCGGCGTTGCGCGGTGGGTCGCAATCGGGCCGCCCGGGCTGCGCGAGTATCCGCCGAACAGGGCCTGCACGGAGCATCGCTGAATGGGATCGGTCGTCGAGGTCAGGATACCCAAGTACCCGGATTGCTGGGAGAGCTGCGGCAACTGCGCCAACGGCGAGGTGTATGTGCAGAGCGTGCTGGTCTCGCCGGGTCAGCCCATCTCCCGGGACGCGACGCTGATCGTCCTGGAGACCGGGAAGGTCGCGCTCGACATTCCCTCGCCGTACGACGGCGTGATCATCGAGGTGCGCGTCACGGAGAACGAGCCGGCCGGCGAGGGCGAGGTGATCGCGCTGATCGATCTCGCCTGAACGGGCGGCGGGCAGTCGCAACGGCTATTCCGGGGCGCCGACGGTGAGCGCGACTTCGCCGACCTGCTCGATGCGTCCGGCGAGCCTGTCGCCGGGTTCGACCGCGCCGACGCCTTCGGGCGTGCCGGTGTAGATCAGGTCGCCGGGCTGCAGGTGATAGAACCCGGAAAGATCGGCGATCAGCTCCGGAATGCTCCAGACCAGATCCGACAGATCGGCCGACTGGCGGGTCCGGCCATTGACCGCCAGCGTGATCGCGCCCCTGTCCAGCACGCCGAGCCTGCCGACCGGGACGATCTCGCCGCACACCGCGGACTGCTCGAAGTCCTTGCCCAGGTCCCAGGGGCGACCCTGCTCGCGGGCACGCATCTGCAGGTCGCGGCGGGTCATGTCCAGGCCGGCGGCATAGCCGTAGATCAGCTTCCAGGCATCCGCTTCGGCGACGCGAAAGCCCGGGGCGCCGATCGCCACCACCAGTTCGACTTCGTGCTGGTAGTTCGCCGTGCCGGGCGGGTAGGGCACGGTGGCGCCGGATTCGACCAGCGCCGAGGCGGCCTTGGTGAAATAGAAGGGCTTGGCATTGGCCTTGTCCACCGGAGCGCCCATTTCCACGGCGTGCGCGTGATAGTTGCGGCCCACGCAGAAGATGCGGGTGACCGGGTAGCGGGCGGCGATGCCGCTCACCGGCAGCGAACGTACCGGCGGCGGATTCCACAGGTAGCTGGCCTGGGTCATTTCGGTCCTCCGCGATCGAGCTTACCCGATTCCGCCTGCGGCGGCTCACGGACGAGTCGATGCGCGTTCAGGTCAGCCGGCCGTTCTGGTAATCGGCGATCGCCTGCTCGATCTCCTCGCGCGTGTTCATGACGAACGGGCCGTACTGGACGACCGGCTCGCGCAGCGGCCGTGCGGCAAGCAGCAGGAAAGCGGCGCCCTGGTCCAGCGCTGTGACCGTTACGCTGTCGCCGGAAGAGAGCACCCCCGCCTCGTGCGCGTTCAGCGGGCGCGCCCCATCGGCCGCGCCGACGGCGAGCCCGCCCTCGTAGGCATAGACGAAGGCGCTGTGCTCGGGCGCGAGCGGATGGGCGAACCGCGCACCCGCCGGGAGCCGCACGTCGAGGAAGAGCGGGGCGGTGCTCAGGCCCTGGATCGGCCCGGCAGTGCCGCCGCCGTCCGCCTCCAGGATTCCGGCGATCACCTTCGCCTCGCCGCCTGCGGACAGCGCCACGCGCGGGATCTCCTCGGGCTGGATGTCGCGGTAGGCGGCGGGCTTCATCTTCTCCCGCGCCGGCAGGTTGATCCAGAGCTGGAAGCCGCGCAGCCGGCCGCTTTCCTGTTGCGGCATCTCCGAGTGGACGATGCCGCGCCCCGCGGTCATCCACTGGGCGCCGCCGCTGCGCAACTCGCCGCGGTGGCCGAGATGGTCCTGGTGCAGCATGCGGCCGTCGAGCATGTAGGTGACGGTCTCGAAGCCGCGGTGCGGGTGGGCCGGAAAGCCGGCCACGTAGTCGTCCGGATTCTCGGAGGAGAACTCGTCGAGCATGAGGAAGGGGTCGAGGCGCTGGGAGGGCGTCTGCCCGAGGCTGCGGCGCAGCCTGACGCCGGCGCCGTCCGAGGTTGGCGTCGAGCGGATCACCTGCTGGAGGGTGCGAGTGGTCATGATCGGCTTCCGTCTGGGATTTAGCGTCATTGAACAATCTGCGAATGAGATTGAAAAGATCAAGATTCAGGCCAAACCGATCAACCAATCTGACAATGACCGGACCATCCTCCACGCCTCACATTTCACCGGACCAGCGGCGCGCCCTGATCGCCGTGGTGGACCCCGAACGCGCGGCGGAGAGCGTCGCGCTTTCGGGCGACGAGGAACTCAGCCGCCGCTCAGGGCCTGCAGGATGATCAGTTCCCCGTCCGCGCGCAGCGGGCGGTCCAGGTCGCGCAGCGGCTCGCCGGCGAAGAAGAGGCGGACGTGGGGACGCAGGCGCTGCTGCTCGTCGACCATGCGGAAGCGGATCCCCGGGTAGCGCCGGTCCAGGTCGTCGAGAACCTCCCGGAGCGTTGCGCCGCTGGCCTCCACGCGCCCGGCGCCGGTGTAGGAA
>DATMWM010000514.1:0-5550 GCA_035562535.1 Rhodocyclaceae bacterium
GTTCGCCGGCGAGCACGACCACCACCAGCATCAGCAGCAGGCGCAGGCGAACCGTTCGGTGTCGCGAACGACCGCGAACTACAAGGTGCCGGATGCGCCCATGGTGCGCATGGACGGCACCAAGGTGAAGTTCGGTGCCGACATCGACGACGCCAGGCCGGTGGTGCTCAACTTCATCTACACCACCTGCACGGCGATCTGCCCGGTGATGACCCAGACCTTCGCCGAGGTGCAGACCAAGCTCGGATCCGAGCGGGACAAGGTGCGCATGGTCTCGGTGTCGATCGACCCCGAGCAGGACACGCCGGCCCGGTTGCGCGAATACGCCAAGCAGTACAAGGCCGGCCCGCAGTGGCAGTTCTACACCGGCACGGTGGAATCGAGCATCGCCGTGCAGAAGGCCTTCGACGCGTATCGCGGCGACAAGATGAACCACACGCCGGTCACCTTCCTGCGCCCCGGTCCGGGCAAGCCCTGGATACGCCTGGACGGCTTCGCCACGCCGGACGAGATCGTGCGCGAGGTGCGCCAGCTCGCGGCCGCGAAGTAGCCGGTGCGTCCCGATCGCAGCCGTGCCGCCCGCGCCGGCCCGGGCGGGCGAATCCCTTGAACGATTGCGGCGACCGGCCGCTGCCCGCCCCGAAGGCGCAGGCGGTCGAGCGGGCCAAGAACGAGTGGCAGGCGGTGGCCGACGCGCTGCCGCTGCTGGTCGTTGCGCTGGATGCGGACGGCCGCGTGCTGCGCGTCAATCGCACCATCGAGCGCTGGGGCCTGGCGAAGGTCGCCGGCGTGCGCGGCCTGTCCCTGGATGCCCTGATCCACGGCGATTGTGTCGACCCGGACTGCTATCTCGGATCGTTCGCCGCGCAGGCCGCGGACGCGCTCCACCGGGGCGGCAGCCTGCGCGGGGAATTCGCTGACCGGCGGCTGGGCCGGACCTTCGAGATGTCGCTGGTGGCCAACCCGAGGGGCGAGCGCGCGAACGCCGACGCGCAGGCCGCGGCCGGCACGCTGATCGTCGAGGACGTGACCGAACGGCGGCGCACCGAAGTGGCCCTGCGCCACTCGGAGTCGGAACTGCGCCTGATGTCGGCCCAGCTGATGAGCGCCCAGGAGGCCGAGCGCCAGCGCATCGCCAAGGAACTGCACGACGGCATCGGGCAGGCGCTGGGCGTGATCAAGCTCGGCATCGAGCAGGCGCGCGGCGGCCTGCGGTCGCAGGACGAAGCGGCGCTGCGCGACAGCCTTGGCGGGCTGGTCTGCAAGGTGCAGGAGGCCATGGCGGAGGTGCGGCGGATCGCCATGGATCTGCGGCCGTCCTCGCTCGACGACCTCGGGCTCATCGCCACCCTGTCCTGGTTCTTCCGCGAGCTGCAGGCGGTGCATCCGGACCTGCGGCTGCTGAAGGATGTGCGGGTCGGCGAGGCGGACATCCCGCCCGCCCTGAAGACGACGATCTTCCGCATCGTCCAGGAGGCGGTGAGCAACGTGTTCAAGCACGCCGCCTCCGCCTAACTGCGCTTCTCGATCGGGCTGGACCGGGGTGCACTGCGGGTGGCGGTGGAAGATCGCGGGCGCGGATTCCAGGCCGGGCTGCCGCCGGCGAGCCCCGGCCTGGGGCTGGCCAGCATGCGCGAGCGCGCCGAGCTGTCGGGCGGAACGCTGACGATCCGTTCGGCGCCCGGCGCGGGCACCCGGGTCGAGGCGAGCTGGCCGCTGCCGCCGAGGAAGGCGTCCTGAGCGGTCGGGTGTCCGCGGCGGTCCCTTGCCGATTCTCCTCCGGGCATGTACTGTAACCGGCTGCCCAGGTGCCCGGCCGCTCGCGTGCGCCGCCAGGATCAACCCATCGATTCTTGTCCCTTGAATCCTTGCCTGCATTCAGCTCATCCCGAGACGGTCCATCGCGGCGCCCCGGCGGCGCGGCCCGCGCGGGCGCCGCGCGGCTTCACGCTGATCGAACTGATCATCACCGTGATGGTCGTGGCGCTGCTGGCCACGGTGGCCTTTCCGATGGCCGAGGTGGCGGTCCAGCGCAGCAAGGAGCAGGAACTGCGGACGGCGCTGCGCGAGATCCGCAGCGGCATCGATGCCTACAAGCAGGCGGTGGAGGAAGGGCGGATCATCGGCTCGCCCCAGCAGACGGGCTACCCGCCCACGCTCAAGGTGCTCGCCGAGGGGGTGATCGACGCCAAGAGCCCGAAGCGCGACGTGAAGATCTACTTCATGCGCCGCATCCCGCGCGATCCGTTCGCCACCGACCCGAGCGTGCCGGCGGACGAGACCTGGGGCCTGCGCAGCTATGCCAGCCCGCCGGACGACCCGCAGGTCGGCGAGGACGTGTATGACGTGTATTCACGCTCGACCGGCGTGGGGCTGAACGGCATTCCTTACCGGCAATGGTGACGGCATTGAAGTTCGGCTTGCGATCCCTGTGGCGGCGTGCCCGGTCGGGCTTCACCCTGATCGAACTGCTGATCGTCATGTCCATCGTGGCGCTGCTGCTGACGCTGGCGGTGCCGCGCTATTTCGCCAGCCTGGAGCGTTCCAAGGAGACGGTGCTCAAGTCCAACCTGGCGGCGATGCGCGATGCGCTGGACAAGTTCTACGGCGACACCGGAAAGTACCCGGAGAAGCTGGAGATCCTTGTGGAGAAGAAGTATCTGCGGGCGGTGCCGACCGACCCGATCACCGAGAGCAACACCACCTGGGTGATCGTGCCGCCGGAGCAGCCGGAAAAGGGCGGGGTGTACGACGTGCACAGCGGCGCCCAGGGCGATACGCTGGATGGCAAGCCCTACAAGGATCTCTAGGGGGGAACGGCTGCGCCGCGGCGCCGGGGCGGCGGCCGGATTCACCTATCTGGGCCTGCTGCTGACGCTGGCCATCATCACCGCCTCGCTGGCGGCGGCGTCCGGCGTCTGGGAGATCGCGCAGCGCCGCGACAAGGAGGCCGAACTGCTGTTCGTGGGCAACGAATTCCGGCGGGCGCTGGCCAGCTATGCCGCGTCGGCCCCGCCGGGCTCCACCCAGCAGTTCCCCGCCTCGCTGGACAACCTGCTGAAGGACGAGCGCTTCCCGAACGTCAAGCGGCACCTGCGCAAGATCTTCGTGGATCCGATGACCAACTCCACCGACTGGGGCCTGCAGCGCAATCCGGAAGGCGGCATCCTCGGCGTCTACAGCCGGTCCGAGAAGGAACCGCTCAAGCAGGCGAATTTCAAGCCGGCGGACCAGGCTTTCGAGGGCAAGACCAAATACACCGAGTGGGTTTTCCTGCCGGCGACCCGCGGCGCCGCGGTCGCGACGCGCAGTGTGCCGGTCGCGGGGCAGCCGGCACAGCAACAGCCCGGAACGCCGTTCGGCCCGGCGCCCGGCGCGGCCCAACCCGCGCCTGCCTGCCAGCCCGGTGCCGTCGCTCAGCCCGGTGCCGCCGCGCAGCCGGGCCAGGTGCCCCAGCCGGCCCCGCCGGCCCAGACCGCCGTGCCCGGCCGGCCCGCCGCCCAGGTTCCCCGCCAGGTTCCCGGCCAGGTTCCCGGCCAGGCTGCGCCGGCCCCGGGGCAGTCCGCCGGCCAGATCCCGGCCCAGCCCCCGGGCGATACCTCGGCGCAGTCGCCCGGCCAGTTCCAGTTCCAGTCTCCGTTCCAGAGCCCCTCCCAGACGCCGGCTCAAGCTCCGTCGCAGCCTGCAGTCCAGACTCCGGGAACGCCGCCGGCACCGCCGGTGCCGGGCCGGACCCCGCCGGCCGCCGCGCCAGAGCAGCCGGAGGCCCAGCCGCCCGCGGAGCAGCCGCCGGAAGAGGTGCCGCCGGAAGAACCGCCGCCGGAACAGCCCTACGAGGAGCCGGCCGAGCCGCCGCCGCCGCCGATGGACGAGGAACCGCAGTAGATTCGAGCCTGGAGATGATCGCGAGAGTCGGATGAACGAGAAGAAGCGCATCGTGATCGCCGAGGACCACACGTTGATGCGTACCGGCCTGCGGATGCTGCTCGCCCAGGAACCGGACATCGACGTGGTGGGCGAGGCGGACAACGGCAGGGACGCGATCCGGCTGGCGGGCGAACTGCTGCCGGACCTGATCCTGATGGACCTGACCATGCCCGGGACCAACGGGCTGGAGGCGATCGCCGAGATTCGCAAGCGTTTCTCCGCGGTGCGCATCCTGGTGCTGACCATCCACAAGACCGACGAGTACATCCAGGAGGCGCTGCGCGGCGGGGCCGACGGCTACGTGCTCAAGGAGGCGAGCCAGGACGACCTGCGCGGCGCGGTGCGCAGCGTCCTGAACGGCAAGAGCTACCTGAGCCCCGACGTCTCGCAGAAGGTGATCAGCGGCTACCTCTCATCGGGCCCGAAGTCCGCCGCCGGCACCGACACGTCCTGGGATCAGCTCAGCGAGCGCGAGCGGGAGGTGCTCAAGCTGGTGGCGGAGGGGCGGACCAACCGGGAGATCGCGAGCCATCTCAACCTGTCGATCAAGACGGTGGAGAAGCACCGCTCCGGATTCATGAAGAAGCTCAACCTGCACAACGCCGCAGGCGTGACCACCTACGCCATCGAGAACGGGCTGGTCAGGCGGTAGGCGCACACCCGCAGCATCCGGCGGAATTTCTTCCTGCGCCGGGAATAAGGCGGCGCCGCCGCCTGTTTGCCAACCGAGAGCCGCGCCGGCCTGGCCACTATCGCCGGGGCGGCACTCACCCTCCCAGTGGCCGCTGCCGGGACGCCTGACCCCCGCATGCACTTCCCGCAGCCGACCACCCTTGGGCGCAAGCGACGGCCCTGCGCCATTCGGCCAGCCGCGCTTGCGCCGCCTCTTTTTCCATGCGCGGCTCGAAGCGCCGCTCGACGGCCCAGTGTTCGCGCAGCGCCGCCGGCGATGACCAGACTCCGGCGGCCAGCCCGCCCAGGTAGGCCGCGCCCAGCGCAGTCGTCTCCATGACGCGCGGACGCACCACCGGCACGCCGAGGACGTCCGCCTGGAACTGCATCAGCAGGGCGTTCGCCGTGGCGCCGCCGTCGACCCGCAACTCCGAGAGTGTCGCGCCGGCGCCGCTCATCGCTTCGATCAGGTCCGCGCTCTGGAAGGCGATCGCCTCCAGCGTGGCGCGGGCGAGGTGGGCACGGGTGGTGCCGCGGGTCAGCCCGACCAGTGTGCCGCGCGCCTCGGCGTCCCAGTACGGCGCGCCCAGCCCGGCGAACGCCGGCACGAAGCAGGCGCCGCCGGCGTCCGGCACCGTGGCAGCCAGATCCTCGACCTCGGCGGCCGACCCGATCAGGCCGAGCCCGTCGCGCAGCCACTGGACCGCCGCCCCGGCGATGAACACGCTGCCCTCCAGGGCGTATTCCGGCCGTTCCGACACCTGGGCGGCGCGGGTGACGATCAGACCGCCGGCGGGCGGCGGCGCCCGTTCGCCGGTGTGCATCAGCAGGAAGCAGCCGGTGCCATAGGTGTTCTTGGCCATGCCCGGGTCGTGGCAGGCCTGGCCGAACAGCGCGGCCTGCTGGTCGCCCGCCATCCCGGCAATCGGGATAGCAGCGCCGAAGAGTTCC